>JBMHDH010000024.1:0-3239 GCA_049889495.1 Puniceispirillaceae bacterium (SeqCode)
GCCGCATAAGCATGTTTTCGGTCACGACCTTTCAGCCTTTTTTGCGTTTCCATGGGCGGAAATAATCCGAAATTGACATTCATTGGCTGAAAGCTATCTGCCATCGCTCCGCCTGTGATATGCCTTAATAATGCGCCATGAGCCGTGGTTTCTGGTGGTGCTTGCCAAGTTGTGCCCGTGAGTTCTGCCGCAAGCATTCGTCCTGCCAATCCGCCAGTTGCCGCAGATTCGACATAGCCCTCAACCCCTGTTATCTGGCCAGCAAAACGGATATGAGGTTTGGTTTTCAGCCGCAATTGGTCATCCAGCAAACGCGGTGAATTGATAAAAGTATTGCGATGCAACCCGCCTAATCTGGCAAATTCAGCATTTTCCAAACCTGGGATAGACCGAAAGACTTTGATTTGTTCCCCATATTTTAATTTGGTCTGAAATCCGACCATATTAAAAAGCGTGCCAAGCTGGTTATCTTGGCGCAATTGCACGACCGCATAGGGACGAGAGCCATCATGCGCATTTGTCAAACCCACAGGCTTCATAGGACCAAAACGCAAGGTTTGTGGGCCTCTTTCTGCCATAATTTCAATTGGCATACAGCCGTCAAAATAGGGGGTATTTTCTTCAAATTCTTTAAAAGACATTTTTTCGCCATCACCTAAGGCGGTGATGAAAGCGTTATATTGGTCTTCGGTCATTGGGCAATTGATATAATCCTTACCAGTGCCTTTATCATAGCGAGATTGAAACCATGCGACATCCATATTAATGCTGTCAAAATGCACAATCGGGGCAATCGCATCAAAAAAGGCCAAATCATCTTCTTTGGTTTCTGCCATGATGCTGGTGGCAAGCTTATCTGAGGTTAAGGGACCAGTGGCGATGATCACGGGCCCATCTTCTTCAGATGGCAGCTCTTCGATTTCTTCGCGTGCCAACGTAATCATCGGATGTGTTTCAAGCGCGGCTTGCACACCTGCTGAAAAATGATCTCTATCAACGGCCAGCGCGCCACCTGCTGGCACTGCATGGATATCAGCTTGGCCCATAATGATGGAATTCATCATGCGCATTTCTTCATGTAATACCCCAACCGCGTTGGCTGTCTTATCATCAGAACGAAAAGAATTGGAACAGACAAGCTCTGCCAAGCCTTCGGTTTGATGCACATCTGTCTTGCGCGTAGGGCGCATTTCATGAAGCGTTACTTTAATGCCAGATTCGGCCAATTGCCACGCAGCTTCACTGCCCGCTAGGCCGCCCCCAATAATTGTTGCTTTTTTCATGATTATGCCCGTTTCTTATCAGATGATGCCCGACTAGCTGCTTTTTCTAGCATTGGCTTCAAATACCGCCCTGTATGCGAGCCGTCAACATCTGCGACGTCTTCTGGTGTACCAATTGCCACCAATTGACCACCGCCATCCCCCCCTTCAGGGCCCATATCAATAATCCAATCCGCTGTTTTGATCACATCAAGATTATGTTCAATCACAATCACGCTATTGCCATTATCAACCAGCTCATGCAGGACTTCTAATAATTTGGCGATATCTTCAAAATGCAGACCTGTGGTTGGTTCATCCAAAATATAGATCGTCTTGCCAGTGGCACGCCGTGATAATTCTTTGGATAATTTCACACGTTGCGCTTCGCCGCCTGATAATGTTGTGGCTTGTTGACCAATGCGCACATAGCCAAGGCCAACACGCAACATGGTCTCTAACTTATCTCTGATAGAGGGTACCGCTTGAAAATAATCCACGCCTTCTTCGACTGTCATATCAAGTACATCAGCGATCGATTTGCCGCGCCATTTGATATCCAAGGTTTCACGATTATAACGTTTGCCTTTGCAGCTATCACAAGTCACATAAACATCTGGCAGGAAATGCATTTCAATTTTAATCACACCATCACCTTGGCATGCTTCACAACGCCCGCCTTTGACATTGAATGAAAAACGACCTGGGGCATAGCCGCGCGCTTTGGCTTCAGGCAGACCAGCAAACCATTCTCTGATCGGGGTAAATGCCCCTGTATAGGTTGCAGGGTTGGAACGCGGCGTGCGGCCAATCGGTGATTGGTCAATATCCACAACCTTATCTAACAGCTCAATGCCTTCAATGGCCTTATGCGGGGCAGGGATCTCTCTTGCTTTATGAAGGCTTCGTGCTAATGATTTCCATAAGGTTTCAAGAATCAAGGTGGATTTGCCGCCCCCTGATACGCCCGTCACACACGTTAAGACGCCCAATGGCAAGCTGACAGAGACATTCTGCAAATTATTGCCTGTTGCGCCTTTCACAGTGATCTGACGGCCTTTTTTGCTTTTGCGGCGTTTGGCAGGGATTGCAATTTCGCGCTTTCCAGACAAATATTGCCCAGTTAAGGAGGCGTCTTGTGTCATGATCTCTTCTGCGGTGCCTTGTGCGACCACTTGGCCGCCATGCACCCCAGCACCAGGGCCCATATCAATCACATGATCAGCCATACGAATGGCATCTTCATCATGTTCAACCACCAAAACCGTGTTGCCCAAATCACGCAATCTGGTCAAAGTTGCCAATAAGCGGTCATTGTCACGTTGGTGCAGGCCAATCGAAGGTTCATCAAGCACATATAACACGCCTGTCAGACCAGACCCAATTTGTGATGCCAAGCGAATACGTTGTGATTCGCCCCCTGATAAGGTGCCTGAATTGCGTGATAGATTTAAATAATTCAAACCCACATTGGCTAAGAACCCCAAACGTTCATTAATCTCTTTTAAGATTCTTGTGGCGATTTCAGCCCGTTGTGGGTCAAGCTGTGATTCCAAAGATTGAAACCATGCCAAAGCATCAGCAATCGACAAGGCCGCAATATCCGAAATATCATTACCGTTGATTTTTACAGCCAAGGATTCAGGCTTCAATCTCTTGCCATCACAAACATCACAAGGATGATTGGCGCGGAATTTGTCTAATTCTTCACGTACCCAATTTGAATCTGTTTCACGATAGCGGCGCGCCAAATTGGGAATCAGACCTTCAAAAGGCTTTTTGGTGCGGTAGGATCGCAAACCATCATCATATTCCATTGTGACAGCCTCATTGCCACTGCCTTGTAAGATCACAGCTTGGAATTTTGCAGATAGTTTGCTGAAAGGCACATCAAGCGAAACTTGATAATGACGCGCCAATGATTCTAGGGTTTGCATATAATATTTAGAGGTGGTGCTAGCCCATGGCGCAAGGGCC
>JBMHDH010000025.1:0-36938 GCA_049889495.1 Puniceispirillaceae bacterium (SeqCode)
TGATGATCAGCTTGCCTGTCTTTATCTTATCATAGACGAAACAGCAAAAACGCACTATTTTATACCCAAAGTACGAATAAATTTCGAAATCACACCATTCAGGATAGATGCTTTATGAGCTTACGGTCATTTCCTACAACACGCTTGCGCCGCCTCCGACAATCAGCCGCATTACGCGCTATGGTGCAAGAAGTGCAATTATCACCATCTGATTTGATCTGGCCGCTATTTGTGATCGAAGGCGATAACATCATCCAGCCGATTGACCAGATGACAGGGGTTAATCGTTATTCGATTGATCAGCTTGTGATCCAAGCACAAGAGGCTGTCAGACTTGGCATTCCTGCCATTGCTATTTTCCCTAAAATTGAGGCGAATTTAAAAGATGATCAGGGCAGCATTGCAACGGATGGAAATAATCTTGTATGCCGCGCCGTGCGGGCGGTAGCAGCCGCCTGCCCCCAGCTGGAAATTATCTGTGATGTGGCGCTTGATCCTTTTACCTCACATGGTCATGATGGGCTGTTGCAAGATGGGGTAATCCTCAATGATGAAACAGTGGCCATTTTGTGCCAGCAAGCTGTTGTGCAAGCACAGGCTGGCTGTTCTATCATCGCCCCTTCAGACATGATGGATGGCCGCATTGGTGCCATCAGGCAAGCCTTGGATAAAGCAGGGTTTGATGATGTTCTGATCCTCTCTTATGCGGCAAAATATGCCTCTTCTTTTTATGGCCCCTTCCGAGACGCGGTGGGCGCGGGCAAAAAGCTTGGCGGAGATGGTAAAAAAACCTATCAGATGAACCCTGCCAATCACGATGAAGCGATGCGTGAAATTGCATTAGATATCCAAGAAGGCGCGGATATGATCATGGTGAAACCTGGCATGCCTTATTTGGATGTTCTTGCCGCGGCAAAAAACAAATTTCAGATGCCAAGCTTTGCCTATCAGGTATCAGGCGAATATAGCATGTTGCGGAACGCCATTGATCAAGGATTAATGGCAGAAGATGCCATCTATGAAAGCTTGATTTGTTTCAAACGCGCGGGTGCAGATGGCATTCTAACCTATTTCGCGCCCTTTATCGCATCTCAACTGATGAAAGACTAAGCCATCATGGCTTGCCATCACCTTTGGTAAGGCAATAGTATTATCCTATGGATCAGTCAAAAGCCGTCTTTGAAAATCACCCTTTGCGTTTGCGCATGACGCGCACCCATGATTGCGCCTATATTTCGGGCAATAGCGAACAACGCCTCGCCCTTGATTTAACAGATAACCCTGACATTCATGACAAATTGGCACGCGCTGGGTTTCGACGTGTGGAAAATTGGGCTTATCGGCCAGTGTGCCAGCAATGCCAAGCTTGTTTGCCCATTCGCATTGATTGTAAAAATTTCCGCGCTGGCCGCAATCTGCTTCGCATTCACAAAAGCAACCAAGATTTAACGCGCCATCTTTCCACCAAACAAGTCACCCAAGATCATTATATTTTATTTCAAGAATATCTGACCCATCGCCATGAAGATGGACAGATGGCGGCGATGAGCTTTCATGAATTCAAAAACATGATTCACAACAGCCCGATTGAAACCTTTTTGGTCGAATATCGTGATTTTGCCGGGGAATTAATCGCCTGTATGATGGTGGATGTGCAATCAGATGGGTTATCGGCGGTCTATAGCTTTTTTGACCCCCTATCAACCAACAGATCGCTTGGCACCTTTATGATCTTGGATATGATTTCCTTAATCAAAGAGCTTGGCAAAGACTATCTTTATCTAGGTTTTTACGTCTCACAAAGCCGCAAAATGTCCTATAAGGCGCGCTTTGCCCCATCTGAAATCTTCCAAGATGGCAGATGGCAGCCCTTATCAATCTCTCAAGAGCTCTAACGCCTATTTCAACGCTGATCGCTAAATGTTGGTCTAATCACTCATGTAAATTTTGCAGGGCGCGGGAAACCAGTTGGTGGCAATTTACCAGCCGCC
Organism: Puniceispirillaceae bacterium (SeqCode); assembly: GCA_049889495.1. Taxonomy (GTDB): domain Bacteria; phylum Pseudomonadota; class Alphaproteobacteria; order Puniceispirillales; family Puniceispirillaceae; genus UBA685. The sequence goes on from JBMHDH010000025.1 coordinate 1,992, forward strand.
CCTCTTTTCGCGCGCCATGGCGTCAAATCTGTTTCGGTGCGCGTGCGCCCACCTGTTAATTGCCATGACAGACCTTCTGCTGAATTAATCACCTTGATATCTGCCAAGCCGCCATCTTTATAGCGTTGCAAAATAACACCACGCCCACGTGCCAAGACAGGCACTTCATCCAGATCAAAGACAAGCAATTTACGGTTAACACCGACAACCGCAACCAAATCCCCATCTGCCACACAACAGCTTGCCGCCTTGCTATCACCAGAGACATTCAAGACTTGCTTGCCACCTCTTGTTTGGGCCAAGGCTTGTTCCACATCAACCAGCATCCCATGACCTGATGAAGCCGCAACCAATAATTGCCCAGATGTGGCGCGGAACATAGATACAATTGCGCTATCAGCGGGGATGTCCACCATCAAATTTAACGGCTCACCAAAACCACGCCCTTTTGGCAATTTATCCCCACCAAGTGTATAAAAGCGGCCATTATCGGCGAAAACCAAGATCTTATCTGTTGTCTCTGCATGGAACGCAAAGGCCTTATCATCGCCTTCTTTGAACTTAAAATCTTGGGTGATATCCACATGACCTTTCATGGCGCGCACCCAGCCATTCACAGAACAAATGACTGTGATTGGTTCTTTTTCTGTCAAAAGTTCTGTTGGGTCAAAATCAATAACAGGCGCTTCAGATAAGGTTGTTTTTCTTTCATCTTGTTTCGCAAAAGAGGCCTTCATCTCTTTGATTTCATTTGATACCTTTTTCCATTGAAGGGCATCACTATCCATCATTTCCAAAAGACCATCTTGCTCTTCAATCAAGGCATCACGTTCACGGCGCAATTCCATTTCTTCTAATCGGCGTAAAGACCGCAAGCGCATATCCAAGATGCCATTTGCCTGATTTTCAGTCAGCTCAAAACGTTCCATCAACCGTTGTTTGGGATGGTCATCTTCACGAATAATCGCGATCACCTCATCAAGATTCAAGAAGACAATGATATAGCCTTCTAGCATTTCAAGACGACGTGCGATTTTATCCAAACGATATTGTGAACGACGTTGCAAGACGTCTTGGCGGTGATCAAGCCATGCGCATAATGCCTCGCGTAAATTCATCACGCCAGGCTTTCCCTCTTTATCAAGCACGTTCAAATTCATTGGCACGCGCACTTCTAGATCCGTTAACTTAAATAAGCTTTCCATAATGGCATCTGGATCAAGTCGGCGTGATTTTGGCTCTAATACGATACGGATATCTTCAGCTGATTCGTCTCTGATATCTGCCAAAACAGGCAGTTTTTTGGCATTTAACATATCTGCCATTTTTTCAATCAGACGCGATTTTTGCACTTGGAAAGGGATTTCTGTGACGATGATCTGATAGCCACCGCCCTTTTCTTTTTCAATCTCATAACGCGCACGCAGACGGAAACCGCCTTTGCCAGTGCGATAGGTTTCTAAGATCGAGTTTGGCTCTTCGACCAGAAGGCCCCCTGTTGGAAAATCAGGGCCTTTAACAAAGCCAACAACCGTTTCAATTGAGGCATTACGATGCTTGATCAAATGCAAGGCAGCATCTGCTAACTCGGTCACATTATGCGGCGGGATAGAGGTCGCCATCCCGACCGCAATCCCTTGTGCGCCATTGGCAAGCAGATTGGGAAACCCCGCAGGCAGCAATACAGGCTCTTCAGATTCGCCATCATAGGTCGGACGGAAATCGATGGCATCTTCATCAATGCCCTCAAGCAACAGACGTGCCACATGCGACATACGCGCTTCTGTGTAACGCATAGCCGCCGCATTATCGCCATCGATATTACCGAAATTCCCTTGCCCATCAACAAGCATATAACGCATGGCAAATGATTGTGCCAAGCGCACCATCGCATCATAAATCGCCGCATCACCATGAGGATGGAATTTACCCATCACATCACCGACAACACGTGCTGATTTTTTAAATCCTTGTTCTGGATCTAGCTTTAATTGGCGCATAGCATAAAGCAGGCGTCTGTGAACAGGCTTTAATCCATCACGCACATCTGGCAAAGAGCGCGAGGTAATCGTTGATAGCGCATAGGCCAAATAGCGTTCAGAAAGCGCAGATGAAAAATCTGTTTGAACAATCTGCTGGTCAGCTGCGACCATATCTGTATCTGCCATAATCAGACCTCTATTTTTACCAAGATTGCCCTCTTATCGGGAACACCCTATTGATAAGTGAACAAGCCTTGCCCTGATAACCTCAATCACTGGTATTTTTATAACGGTTGGATACTAAATAGGCTAGTCTAATGCGCGATTGTGGCAATTCTTTATGCACAAGGCTAAAAATATGTTTTTGCAGAAAATGCCCTGTGACTGCGAGCCCTGCAGATAATTCATCTGGCAAATCTTCTGCCCCGCCTAAGCAAGCTGGCAATGGCAATAACCGCGATTCATAAGGGCCAGCATGTGCTTTTTGAACCGCATGTCCAGTACGGGGGCTGATATAGGCAAGCCCCTCTGATTGGCCAGATACCGCACATCGGCTGACATCCAAACCAAAGCCAAGCGCATCAAGCATGCCAATTTCCCATTTTAAATAAGCGGGCACCCACTGATCGCTTTCAGATGACAGATAAAACACTTCAAACAAAGCCGCTGTTGCCGCATAAATGCCAGCTTGCGGCTCTCTTTCTGGCAAGGCTTGATCAAGCAAGGCACAGGCAGATGATAAGGCAGCCAATTTCATAGAATCATCTAGCACAACCGAACTATAGGCACGCATCATTTCGATTTGATATGCGCCTAGTTGTTCATCAAGACGCGCTTGCCATTCTGCAGATACAAAATTGCCAACCTCGATAACTGCTTTTTTGCTTTTTGACGCGCCGCCATGTAACAGCCCCATATGCCTGCCATGGGCGGCGGTAAATAGGGATACAACGGCATTGGTCTCACCATGGGCGCGTGCCGAAAGCACAAAGCCTTCATCATTCCAGCTAGGCATTGAAATCAAGATCCCAATCTTGATAACGCGCTTTGTCATCCATCCAATCTTTGCGGAATTTCACATGGCTCATCAAATGAACAGGCCGCTCAAAAACATCCTGCAATTCGCGCCGTGCCATTGAACCAATGCGTTTTAAGGTTTGCCCCCCTTTACCAAGCACAATGCCGCGATGGCCCTCTCTTTGGACATAAATGGTCAAACGCACTTCAACAGAGCCATCTTCTCTGTCATTCCAGCTTTCAGTTTCAACAGTTAATTGATAAGGCAGTTCCTGATGCAAATTCAAGAACAGCTTTTCCCGCATAATTTCAGCAGCCATAAGGCGCATAGGCAAATCAGACAGATCATCAGGGTCAAAGAGATAAGGCCCTGCCATCATTTCGCCTGCTAGCCAGCCAATCAGATCATCTAGACCATTTTCTTTTTCAGCAGAGACCATAAAGACACGCTCGAAATCCATCAAATCAGACATCTCTTTGGTGCGTGTTAATAATTGTTCTGGGCTGACAAGGTCAATTTTGTTCAACACTAAGCTGACAGGACGTCCCAATTCTTTTAATGACGCCACAATCGCAAGCGTATCATCATCAATTTTCTTGCGTGCGCAATCATGAAGCAACAACAAGGTATCCGCATCATCCGCGCCCTGCCATGCCGCGCTGACCATGGCGCGATCAAGACGGCGCTTTGGCTTGAAAATGCCTGGGGTATCAACAAAGATAATTTGACTATTTTCATGCATCACAATGCCGCGCACACGGCTTCTGGTGGTTTGCACCTTTGGTGTCACAATTGATATTTTTTGACCCACAACCGCGTTCATCAAGGTAGATTTACCAGCATTTGGCGCCCCTAATAAGGCCACAAAGCCAGCTCTTGTATTGTCATCTGTCATCTGTTCAGTCATGATTTACTACCTGATTTAACGATTTTCATAAGCTGTAATGCGGCTTGTTTTTCCGCATCTTTTTTGGAACTGCCTTTTGCCGTGGCTTGCCCGATGGTTTCAACCGAAACTGTGATGGTAAACACAGGGGCATGGGCAGGTCCCTGTGTTGAAAGCACATGATAAACAGGTAAGGGATAGCCATGTCCCAACGCCCATTCTTGCAAGGCTGATTTCGGGTTTTCTAGCTCAGCATCTGGATCTGTTTGTGTGATATCAAGCTGTGATCTAATAAATTGTGAGGCTGGCTCTTGCCCACCATCAAGATAAATCGCGGCAATAATGGCCTCAACCACATCAGCAAGCACAGATACTTTGCTTTTGATCTGGCCAGTACTGCTTGTGATCATGTAATTTTGCAAATTCAGCCTTTTAGCCACTTCAACCAACGCCTCTTGGCGCACAAGCGCATGGAACCGTTTGGTAAGATCACCTTGATCATCTTGGCTAAAATGATGATAAAGCGATGTGGCAATTTCTAGCCCTAGCACCCGATCACCCAGAAATTCTAGCCTTTCATAATGGCCTTTATCAGCCGCTGGTGCGCTTTTGTGCGTCAGCGCAAGTTGCAGCAAAGATACATCTTTGAACTGATACCCTAGCGCGTCTTGCAACGCATCAAAAGACGGTGTTTGCTCTATTATCATTCAATGCCAGACCCAATGCGCGAAAAGCGGATCGCAAATGGCCATTTCCAAATCTCCCATAAGCGCGCCGATTGATCGACGCTAAAGAATAAGAAATCAGCACGGCCAATCAGATTTTGTTTTGGAATAGCACCAACATCCCCAAAACGGCTATCTTTTGATTGATCACGATTATCACCCATCATGAAATAATGCCCCTCTGGCACCTGATACACATCCGTATTATCCATGCGATTGGTGTCATTCAGCTCTTGGATTTTATAATTTCGTCCAGATGGCAAAGTTTCTTCATAAACTTGGAACGTCACTGTGCGATAGCCTGTATCTGCCTTCGCATTGCCAACCAAGCGGCGTTTTACAGGAATGCCGTTAATATGCAAAATACCACCCTTTACCTGAATTTCATCACCAGGCAGTCCGACAACACGTTTGATATAATCAACAGATGTGTTGGATGGCAGACGAAAGACAATCACATCGCCTCTCTCAGGTTCATCATCTGCGATACGCCCGTCAAAAGGAATGGCCCCAAAAGGAAAGCTGTAACGCGAATAGCCATAAGAAAATTTAGACACAAATAAATAATCCCCTACCAATAAGGTTGGGATCATTGACCCAGAGGGAATGTTAAAAGGTTCGAATAAAAAAGAGCGAAACCCCAAGGCGATGACAACCGCAATCCCAAGGGTTTTCACATTATCAAGAAAGGTTTCTTTTTTCTTTTCTTTTGCCATTTCAAAACTTTCTATTGCGGCATAATATCTGGCGACACCATAGGGGATGTACTAACCAAAAAGACTGAAAAAGCAAATGGCGCATCATCTGATAATGACAGGTGATAGGCAATGTTGCTTTCTCCATACTCCTCTTGATGCCCCTCTTGATACCCCTCTTGGGCATAAAGTGATGTCACATGGTCTATCAAGGCTTTGTGGCATCTCATCGACAGCGACACTATAGGCTTGCCATGCGCATCATTCAAGATTTCTGCATCATGCCAAGATGGTGGCGGCGAAATATGTGCGGCAATGGCTTTATAAATCGCTTCTTTTGCTGAAAATCTTTTGGCCAAATAAGCCTCTTTATCTGACCGTTTTTCCATCTCAATTTGTTCGGCTTTGGTCAAAATACGTTTCACAAAGCGCACGCCAAATTGCTGGTGAACGCGTTTGATACGTTCGATGTTGCAAATATCATTTCCGATACCAATGATCATAAGATCGCTTTCAATTTATCGCGCCCAATTATTGCATCTGATTTTCACGGCCTGCGATGCGCGCTTTTTTCATTTCACCGCGCATGGTGCCAATGGCATCTTCAAGCCCTGTGAATAGAGCGGCACCCATTAAAAAATGGCCGATATTCAATTCTTCCATCTCTTTGATCGCCGCAACAGGCCCCACTGTTTGATAATCAAGCCCGTGACCTGCGTGAACTTCCAACCCAAGCGAGGCAGCGAGCGTTGCCGATTGTTGCAGGCGCGTTAATTCTGCCTCACGCCCAGCACCGTCTTTGGCATGACAATAAGTGCCTGTATGTAATTCAATAATATCAGCGCCCATTGCCGCCGCCGCTCTGATTTCTGTCTCATTGGCTTCGATAAATAACGACAAGCGGATGCCCGCTGCTTTGATATAATCAAATAAGGGCTTCAACCTATCTTCATGGCCTGCCACAGCCAAACCGCCCTCTGTGGTCACTTCTTCTCTTTTTTCTGGCACAATACAACAGGCATTTGGCTTTAATTGCAGGGCAAATTTCACCATTTCTGGCGTTGCAGCCATTTCAAAATTCAACGGAATATCAATCGCATTTTTCACAGCAATGGCGTCTGCATCCTTAATATGACGACGATCCTCACGCAAATGAATGGTGATGCCATCTGCGCCTGCCTTTTGCGCCAGCAATGCGGCAGATACTGGGTCGGGATGCGCCCCGCCCCTTGCATTGCGCAAAGTGGCAACATGATCGATATTCACACCAAGGCGAAGATAGCTCATTTTGACAGATCTCTTTCTGTTTGCGGCTGATCACCCATCATCGGGGCGGCAGGCTCTTGTCTTGTTTGTTGCGCAGCTGCTGCGCTTCTTTTTTCGTCTTTTTTCTTTTGTCTATGGGAGCGCCAGCTATGCAAGCCAAAATAGCTTACACCATAAAAGATAGGGAACGTCACAACCGCTAGCACAACACCGCCAAGGGTAATGGTGTAAATAAAGGTCACTGGCACATCATCACCGGTTTGTTTTGCCACTTCTGCTAACCAAGGGGCAATACCAAAACTGTCAATCACCAGATTGCCAACAAAATGATTGGCTGCCCAAATAAAAGGAAAACTCCACGGATTGCCAATAATGGTACCAAGGGCAGAAGCAAACATATTGGCACGAAACAAAAAGGCGAGTAAAGCGGCTAGAAGAAAATGAAAGCCAATAAAAGGCGTCATTGAGGCTGCCGCGCCACATGCCAAACCCAAAGACAAGGCATGGGTTGAGGCCCGCATACGTGAAATCCGCTCTTTTAAATAGATAAAGGATCTCTGGAATCCTTTTTTCGGCCAAATAATATGTTTCAGCTTTTGGCTGACGCTCTCATTACGACTTTTAAACATACTTTAACACTGAACCTTAAAGAGAATAACGTGAGACTGATTCCACGAATTTATTCGAACCTAATATTGCCAAAATTGATTTCAGATGTGCGACATCTCGCACTTCCATATCAACTAAGAATGTAAAGAAATCTCGATCTCTTTCAAGGGATTGTAAATTGGTAATATTCGCGTCCAATTGACTTATGCCAGTACATAGCGCAGCCAAAGCCCCAGGTTCATGAATTAGCGTTGCTCTGATCTTTACAATTTGACGGCGCACAGCGCGTCTATTCCATTGTACTTTCAACCATAATTCAGGCGCCTCAACGAATTTTCGCAAGGTATCACATTCTTTACCGTGAACGGTGACACCCTTGCCAGTTGTGACGATACCAACCACATCTTCGCCTGGCAGGGGATGACAGCATTTGGCTATGTGAACCGCCATGCCATCGACCACATCATCAATCTCAAAGCTCGCTGATATATCATCCGAATCTTGTCTTGGCTCATTGGCATTGACCTGATCTTTTCGGTCAATTTCTGGGTATAATTTGTGAAACACATCTTTGACAGACCGTTTGCCATCTGCAATATCCACATACAGATCTTCAATCTTTGACATGCCCAAAATAGCCTTGGATTGCGTGATCATATCATCATCAAGTTCTTTTTGATGATATCGGAACTCACGATCAAGTAACGCACGGCCAACACGGCTAAATTCGATAAATTTCGTTTGTCTTTCAAACCGTTTGATCGCCGATTTTGCGCGGCCTGTTTTCACAAAATCTTCCCATTCAGGCTTTGGCATCGCATCTTTATCGGTGATGATTTGTACCTGATCACCATTCTCTAGCTCTGTTGCCAATTGCCGCGCTTTTTGATTGATCATAACGCCGACACAATGATCGCCAACTTTTGAATGAACGGCATAGGCAAAATCAACCGCGCTTGCCCCTTTTGGCAAAGCAATTAAATCGCCGCGCGGGGTAAAACAAAACACCTGATCATCATACATTTCAAGCTTGGTATGCTCTAGGAAATCACTTGCGGCATTATCCATCTCAATCAAAGAAATCAGATCCTTTAGCCAGCTATATTCAGGGGTGGGACGGTCTTCCCCCCTCGCCTTATAGGACCAATGGGCAGCAACCCCACGTTCTGCGGTATCATGCATCTCTGCTGTTCGAATTTGGATTTCGATTTTGCGATTTAACGGACCAATGACCCCTGTATGGATTGATTGATACCCATTGCGCTTTGGCGTTGAAATATAATCTTTAAACCGCCCCATCACCATCGGATAGGCTTCATGCAATATGCCAAGCGCGCGATAACAATCTGCTTTTGTGGGCACAATCAAACGGAACCCCATCACATCTGCAAGATGTTCCATTTGAACATTTTTAATCTGCATTTTACGCCAAATAGAATAAGGCGTTTTACGGCGGCCAAATACCTGACATTCAATGCCAGCTTTATTCAGATTGCTTTGGATTTCTTGGCAAATGCGCGGGATCACATTATCAGTATCAGCTGCCAAGAAATCGAGACGTGCCAAAATCGATTGGCGCATTTCTGGAACAAGCACTGAAAAAGCCCGATCTTCTAGCTCTCTTTGAATATGGGTAACGCCAATCCGTTCTGCCAACGGCGCATAAATATCTCTTGTCTCTTTTGCAATTCTAGCTTTTTTATCTTCCCTTGCAAATGAATCAATGGTTTGCATATTATGCATACGATCAGCCAACTTGACCAATAACACCCTAATATCACGGCTCATAGCCACGACAAGTTTGCGCAAATTTTCTGCCTGCTTGGTGCCTTCGGATTGCAGTTCAATGCGTGTTAATTTTGTAACCCCATCTACCAAGGTGGCCACATCTTCCCCAAATAGATCTTGGATTTGATCTAGCGATACATCACAATCTTCAACCGTGTCATGAAGCAAGGCTGTGATAATGGTATCAAGATCCATATGCATATCGCATAAGATCCCTGCCACAGATATGGGATGTGTGAAATAAGCTTCACCAGAGGCACGCAATTGCCCGTCATGTGCGTTCTGACCAAGCTGATAGGCCGACAGCAACCGATCCTCATCCAAAGTCGGATGATAGGAGCGGATTCTGCTTACGAGGTCTTCGAACGCATTTTGCATATAAGGGTATACAATCCTGATTGGGTGACAGGATTAATCATCACCTTCTAAAGAGACAAGGTCAACATCTTCAAAACCTGATGCTTCTTGTGCTGGGGCATCATCAAGAGAGCCAACCTGCATACCAGCATCGTCAAAAGCGGCATCTGAGGCGTCACCAACCATCTCATCCATGTCAAGCTTTGCCATTTCAGATGCTTCATCCATGACGCGCTCTTCATTTTGATTTAAACGCTGCATATTTTTGACAATGCCATCACGAAGATTACCAGGCTCAATGGTCTCTGCTGCGATCTCGCGAAGTGCCACAACAGGATTTTTATCGTTATCTCTGTCGATGGTTAATAATTCGCCTTTTTGAATGGCACGCGCACGTTGTGCGGCTGATAAAACCAAGTCAAAACGGTTTGGAATCTTTTCAATGCAATCTTCGACGGTAACGCGGGCCATGATCATCTCCTGTGGAATGAGGCTAACAAATCATCAAAGCGTATCAGCTTTAACCATTCGTGGAGCCAAGCATTAAAACAAATATTGCAATTTTGCAAGTTTTATTCGCTTTTAAGGCGGATATCTTGGCCTTGTGGCATCTGATCAATTAATTCAGCCACTGACTGTGCCAAAACAGGATGGTGCCATTGGTTATCAAGGTCAGATATGGGCAACAACACAAAGGCGCGGTCATGCATGCGTGGGTGCGGCAAAATGATATCTTCAGCCGCAATCACTTGCCCGTCATAATCAATGATATCAAGATCCAATATGCGCGCTTCATTACGCACTTTGCGCACCCGCCCAAATTCATGCTCAATCTCATGTAATTTTGCCAGCAAATCACGCGGTGATAACTCTGTTTCAATCTGCAGAACGGCATTTAAAAACCAAGGTTGATCAGAAATTGGCACGGGCGCTGTTTCATACCAACGAGATGATTTGACAATGGTTAATCCGCCATCAGATAGCGCGTCCACTGCCTCTGTCATGACCTCCCAGACATTGTGATAGCCCTCTGGCACAAGATTACCACCAATCGCAACAAATGCTGTCTTTGTCCTATTCATCACACGCTTCACCCTAATGACCTACCTAATCGCAACTGCCCCCTCGCCTTACCAAGCGAAAAATAACGCTTATCACTAGCCACCAAAGATTAAAAGCTAGACATTAAAAGCTAGACAGGGACGCTGGATTGCTTTTAACTCTTCTTATTACAAAAAAGTCTATTTTCAACAGTTTATTTATCAATCAGGAATTTTATCTCACATGACCTATGCTCAACGCACTGCTTTATTTATCGATGGTTCAAACTTTTTTGCGACGACCAAATTACTTGATATCGATATTGATTATCTAAAAATGCTGCAAGAATTTGCCTCTAAGGGAGATTTGGTGCGCGCCTATTATTACACCGCTTTGCCAGACCCGCATGAACCATCTCCGATCCGCAAATTGATCGATTTCATGGATTATAATGGCTATCAAGTGGTCTCAAAACAAACCCGCGAATTTATTGATCCCACCACAGGTAAAAAACGCATCAAAGGCAATATGGATATGGAATTGGCGCTTGATATGCTCAAATTAGCGCCGCATATCGAACATGCCTATTTGTTTTCTGGTGATGGTGATTTCTGCCGTCTTTTGCAAGAAGTTCAAGATCTAGGTGTCAAAGTTACCGTTGTGTCATCTATGAAAACGCACCCGATTATGGTGGCAGACGCTCTGCGCCGCAAAGCAGATCATTTCATTGAATTGCAAGATATCGAAGATCTGATTAAGCGAGATGCATAATATGGCATCTGTGCCGCCGCAATTTCATCACGCTGATCTTGATTATGTTGCACCTTACGGGTGCAAAAAATGCCCAAGATTATATCAATTTATCCAAGATCAAAAAAAAGACCACCCCGATTGGTTTAATGGGGCTGTGCCGTCTTTTGGGTCGCTTGAGTCTGAAATCTTGGTTGTGGGGCTTGCGCCAGGATTGCGCGGTGCCAATGCCACAGGTCGGCCTTTTACAGGTGATTTTGCAGGGGATGTGTTATATCAGGCCTTGTTAAAACATGGCTTTGCCACAGGGCATTTTCAAAAACATGCGCAAGATGGCGTGCGTTTGCATAATCTGCGCATCACCAATGCGGTGAAATGTGTTCCCCCGCAAAATAAGCCAACAGGCGATGAAATTAACCAATGCCGCGACAGCTTTTTAATCCCAGAAATCAAACGCATGAAACATTTAAAGGTGATTTTGGCCCTTGGCGGTATTGCCCATAAAGCGTTGGTGAAAACTTTCAAAATGCGTCAAGCCGATATGCCTTTTGGGCATTTAAAGGAATATCAACTCCCCAACAATGTAACGTTAATTGATAGCTATCATTGCTCTAGATATAACATCCAAACCAATCGGCTTAGCATGGCTATGTTTGATGATGTAATTGGGCATTTGAAAAGCAAATTATAGATCTGCTTTTTGAAATTCTGGACAAGTTACCCAAGCAGCCTTTGCTTTTGCCTGTTCCAATCGCGCTGTTTTACAACCTCGCGCTTATCATGTTTCTTGCGCCCTTTGGCGATGCCTAGCTGTAATTTAGCTTTGCCTTTTTCGTTAAAATACAATGCCATAGGAACAAGTGTTATACCATCTCGTTTGATCTGACCTAGCAATTTATTCTTTTCTTTTAACGATACCAAAAGGCGGCGAATGCGCTTTGGTTCATGATTATCTCTGGCTTGTGGATAGACAGGGATAGTGGCGTTAATTAAGGCCAATTCCCCTTTTTCGTTCCCTGCATAAGATTCCACGATAGACACACCACGACCAGTGCGCAGTGATTTGACCTCACTGCCTGTTAGCACAAGACCTGCCTCGATGGTCTCTATGATTTCATAATCATAGCGGGCACGCTTATTATCTGCGACACGCCCTGTTGTAGGGGTCTTTTTCGACATATTTGGCTCTTATTTAAAGGACAGTATGCTGTCCTATGACATTAATTTGGCTGCCCGCAGGGCCGCTTCAACGACCTTTTTTGAGTCATCTGAGATTTCAACCAATGGCAATCTGGTTCCCGCTTCACAAATTCCCAGCAAAGAGGCCGCATATTTCACAGGGCCAGGGCTTGCTTCGGTAAACATACCATCATGAAGCGGCATAATCTGTCTGTTAATCTCTTGCGCACGTGCCACATCACCTTTGGCAAAGGCCTCATGCATTTGGGCACATAACGCAGGTGCGATATTTGAAACCACAGAAATACAGCCATGACCACCAGCTGCCAAATAAGGCAATGAGGTGGCATCTTCACCGCTCAATTGGGCAAAACCGTCTCCAATTTGATTTAACAACCTGGTTGGGCGCGCCGCATCAGCAGTCGCATCTTTCACACCTGCAATATTCTCAATCTTAGCAAGGGCGGCCATGGTATTATCATCAACCTTAACAATCGAACGGCCAGGAATATCATAAACGATCACAGGGACACGCACTGCCTCAGCCACAGCGTTAAAATGCGCAAACAACCCGGCTTGTGTTGGCTTATTATAATAAGGTGAGACGATTAAAACACCATCTGCGCCAACAGATTCAGCATGTTTGGCAAGGCGCACGGCCTCAGCTGTGCTGTTGGATCCAGCACCTGCAATCACAGGCACACGGCCCGCCACAGTTTTTACACATAATTCGATCACCAAATCATGTTCTTCATGGCTTAATGTGGGTGATTCACCCGTTGTACCAACAGGCACAAGGCCGTGAATACCTTGTTCGATTTGCCATTCCACCAATTTCACAAAGGCTTCTTCATCGACACGACCATTTTTAAAAGGCGTGATCAAAGCAGTATAAGCGCCAGAAAATGCAACCTGAGGGTAAAGAGCAGACATGATATCGCAAACCTTTATTGTAAAATTTTTCCCTAAATTACTGCCAAACCAACAACAAAACAAGAGGCCAGTTCGCATTCTAACCTGCTGATAAGGGCAAAAAGAACGCATCTCTGTCTTTTCATTGCCATAATGTTTGACTAGCAATAGGGTAACACTGTGTCGATGGAGTTCAGCATGTCACCAAGCTATCATGATATCACCGCGGCTTATGATCGTATTCAGCCCATGATCATCAAAACACCGCTTCTAACCTCAGAGCGTTTGAATGACAAGCTTGGCTTCCGCTTATTCCTTAAAGCAGAACCCCTGCAACGCACAGGTTCTTTTAAATTCCGCGGCGCTTGTAACGCCATAGTAAGCCTGCCAGAAGAGATGCGATCTGTGATTGCGTTTTCCAGTGGCAACCATGCCCAAGCCGTGGCACTTGTCGCGCGCCTGACAGGACGCAAAGCCACAATCATCATGCCAAAAGATGCCCCACAAGCCAAAATTGAAGGCACAAAGGCCTATGGCGCAAATGTCATCCTTTATGATCGTTACACCGAAAGCCGTGAAGAAATTGGCGCCCAATTAAGCCAAGAGACTGGCGCTGTTTTAATCAAACCTTATGATGATGAAGCTGTGATTAGTGGGCAAGGCACCATTGGCATTGAATTGGCAAATCAAATCAAAGACCAACATATCACACCGCATCAGATTCTATGCTGTGCAGGCGGTGGTGGCCTGATATCTGGCCTGTCAATTGCGATCAAACATCATCATCCAAATACTGATATATTTTCAGCAGAACCATCTGGCTTTGATGATATAAAACGCTCTTTGGCCACAGGCGAAATTGAAAAAAATGATCCTGAGGCACGTTCAATTTGTGATGCGATTGTCACACCGCAACCTGGCGAAATGACATTCCCGATCATGAAACGTCACCTCACAGGTGGTTATGTGGTAAGCGATGATGATTGTTTGCGCGCGATGAACAGCTGTTGGCGTTATTTAAAAATCGTCACAGAACCAGGGGGCGTTGTGGCATTTGCGGCCGCATTACAGCAAAGCCAATCATCTGATCTAAAAGGCAAGGATGTGATTGCCATTGCCTCTGGTGGCAATTGCGATATCGATCTGTTTGGCCGCGCTTTGTCATTATCTGATGCGATCTAACAACAAGGCGCGGCTTTGATAAATAATGCTAGCTTCTCATGCGGCTGTAATTGGCATCAAACAGAGGCGTTTGTTGCATTTTTGCATCAAGATCTTCTGCCAATAATTCAATTGACCAGCCATCTTCTTTATCTGCAAGATCAGCACGTACATAGCCTTGCGCCATGGACACACCAGACGCATGCGCATAGCCGCCAGATGTGACCCATCCCACAACTTCACCTTGATAGCTGATTGGCTCATCCCCAATCACATCAGCGTTCTTGGCATCGACCACAAAAGACCGCAAGACACGCTCTTCATTGCCGCACGCTGCCTTAGCGGCGTCTTTGCCAATGAAATCAGCTGATTTAGTGAAATCAATGAAACGATCCAACCCACATTCTGACGGGGTATAGATTGGGCGGAACTCCCTGCCCCATGACCCGAAATTCTTTTCCAATCGCAGGGCATTTAGCGCGCGACCACCAAATAAGGTGATGTTATGTGCTTCGCCTGCCGCCATTAACGCATTAAACAAAGCAAGCTGATATTCAGGCTTAACCCAGATTTCGTAACCCAAATCACCAGTATAGCTGACACGGCCCACAATCGCAGGGATCATACCTAGATAGATTTCACGTACTGCCATAAATTTAAAGGTATCATGGCTGACATCTTCATCTGTAACAGCCGCCAATACATCACGTGATTTTGGCCCTGCAATGGTCAAACCAACCAAAGATAGACCAAGTGATTCAACGCTGACATCTTCATCTGCGCCAATCTGATCTTCGAACCACCGCATATGGTAATCTTCAGCAATACCAGAGCCAACGATCAAATAATCTTCCTCATCAAGACATGCCAAAGAGAAATCGCCAATAACGCGGCCATCTTCTTTTAACATCGGTGCTAAGGTCATGCGCTCTTTGGCTGGCATGGCACAGGCCAATACGCGGTCAAGATAGCTGGCAGAATCTCTGCCAGTGACATGATATTTCGCGAAATTTGAAATCTCAGACAGGCCAACAGACGAGCGAACTGCTTTTGTTTCCGCCCCAACATAGTCAAAATCTGTAGAACGACGCCAGCTAAATTCTTCTGACACACCTTCAGGCGCGTACCATAATGCGGTTTCAAGACCGTAAGATGCGCCAAATTGCGCGCCACGGCCTTTTAATTCATGATAAAGCGGGGTGGTCAGCAACGGACGACCTGCTTCTAATTCTTCATTTGGATAACGAATGGAGAAACGGCGTGAGTAATTTTCGCGCACTCTGGCATTGGTATAGGCAGGGCTCGCATAATCACCAAACCGTGCCACATCCATGGCCCATACATCAAAGCCTGGGTCGCCATTGACAATCCAGTTAGACAGCGCAAGACCAACACCGCCACCTTGGCTGAAACCAGCCATAACCGCACAGGCTGACCAATAATTGGTCAGGCCGCGCACAGGGCCAACAAGCGGGTTGCCATCAGGAGCAAAGGTAAAAGGACCATTGATAATTTGACGGATACCTGCGTTTTGAAAGGCAGGGAAATGTTCAAAGCCAACTTCAAGCGATGGGGCAATTCTGTCCAAATCAGGTTCTAGCAATTCATGACCAAAATCCCAAGGTGTGGTTTTTTCAGACCATGGGACACAGGCTTTTTCATAAGTGCCCATTAACATGCCGCCTCGTTCTTGGCGGATGTAAATTTCACCGTCAAAATCGACCGCATGCAACACTTCTTTACCTGTGTCTTTGTTAATTTGTGCCACTTCATCCATATCATCAGTTAACAGATACATATGTTCCATGGCCAAAACAGGCAATTCCAAACCAACCATACGGCCTAATTCACGCGCCCAAAGACCAGCCGCATTGACCACATGTTCTGCTTTGATAACCCCTTTATCAGTATGAACATGCCATGTGCCATCAGGCTGTTGTGTTAAATCTTCCACCTTCGTGTGAAGCATAATTTCAGCGCCATTTTTGCGCGCTGCTTTGGCATAAGCATGGGTCACCCCATAAGGGTCACAATGCCCTTCAATCGGATCATACAGCGCACCCACAAATTGATCTTGATCAATCAAAGGCATCAATTTGGCAGCTTCTGCTGGCGTGATGATTTCAATTTCATCCATGCCAAGATATTTGCCTTTGGCAGCGATCCCTTTCAGCCAGTCAAAACGCGCTTCAGTGGCCGCCAACATGATGCCACCTGTCATATGCAGGCCAATATCTTGACCAGAAGCTTCTTCGATTTCTTTATATAACTCAATGGTATATTGCTGTAATTTGGCAACATTGGGATCACCATTAATGGTGTGCATGCCGCCCGCAGCGTGCCAAGTCGACCCCGATGTTAGCTCTGAGCGTTCCAAAAGCATCACATCTGACCACCCTAATTTAGTGAGGTGATATAAAATAGATGCGCCGACAACCCCGCCTCCGATAACAACAACTCTGGCTTGATCTTTCATTTGTCTTTCACTTTCCCCATGCTTTACATGGATGCTTTCAATGGATGCTTTACATGGATGCTTTAACTAGATGGGCTAAAAATCGGTTGGTGCGCCGCCTTCGGCCACACGTCTTTCAACAAAGGCACGCAAGGCTTCATCAATCGCAGGATCAATCGCTGGCGCTTCGAATTCATTCAAAATTTGTTTGAAATGGCCGTTAGCTCTGTCATGGGTCCAAACCGCCCCTGCTTCTTCCCAGCTCTCAAAATTACGCCAGTCAGATAATAAGGGGCTGTAAAAGGCCTCTTTATAGCGGCTTTGGGTATGATCTGCGCCAAAGAAATGCCCATTTGGCCCCACTTCTTTCATAGCTTCAAACCCCAAATCATCTTCAGTAAATGGCACAGGCTTTTGTGCATAAAGCACTTGTTGCAACATTTCGCAATCAATGATGAATTTCTCAAATGAGGCAGATAGGCCGCCTTCAAGCCAGCCTGCCGCATGATAGACCACATTGGCCCCACCAGACACGGCACCTTGCAGTGAAAAGGCTGATTCCCAAATCGCTTGCGCATCAGGGGCGTTGGTGGCATTGGCGTTTGACCCACGCCACGGCAGATTATAAAAACGTGCCATTTGCCCAGACATTTGCATTGCTTTGATATATTCTGGCGTGCCAAAAGCGGGTGCGCCAGATTTCATATCAACATTTGATGTAAAGGCCCCATAGACAACTGGCGCGCCTTCTTTTACCGCTTGTAATAAGGCAATTGCGGCAAGACCTTCAGCATTTTGCTGTGTCACGGCCCCTGCAACAGTCACAGGTGCCATCGCCCCTGCCAAGGTAAAGGGTGATATAATCACAGCTTGGCCACGTCGAGCCGCACGCATCGCGCCATCCAACATTGGCCAGTCATGTTTTAAAGGTGACGAGCTGTTAATATTGGTGAACATATGGACTTGCGATTCAAATTCTTCATCACTAAGGCCTGCGGCGATACGGCATAATTCCATCGCATCTTCAATCCGTTCTGCCCCAAGAGAATAAGCATGAACAACCTTATCTGTTAAGGTCAGCATATCATAAAGACAATGCAAATGACGCACAGAGGCATGCATATCAACAGGCTCAACAGGATAGCCTGCAATATAATGAATACAATTATAGGCTTGTGATAATTTCAGCAAATCTTGATAAGATTGGCGATCACCAACACGCCGCCCCTTATCCAAACACATCACATTTGGTGCAGATGCCACATTACCAAAACTGAAATGGCGGCCACCCCATGTGATTTGTTTTTCAGGGTTGCGCGGCGTCAACGTAAAGCTAGATGGCGCTTTTTTAAGCTGAGCTTCGATATAATCAGGCTCAAAGCGGACATTTTTGGTCTCCCAATTCACGTCACACCCTTCAGCTTCTAGAATTTTCAAAGCATCATCATTTAAAAATAAGATGCCAATCTCCTTCAACACACGAAGAGACATATGATGAATGGCTTCAACCTGATCTGATGACATGGGTTCCACAGGTGCATTGCCATATTGCGGCACTTCCCAAGCCAATTGTTCTGCTAGGATGGGGCGCGATTGCTTGGCGCCAGAATTACGTTTGCGGCTACTGCGTCTTGGTGATTTTTCCATCACGTCTTCCCTATAGTAATGATATTAACGCTACGCATCTATTACATGTCATTTATCTTAAAAAAGACCTTCGGTGCTCTTGATGCGTCGCAAGATAAAGCCCTAAAAAAATCATTATGTTTCGCGCCAAATCTAGGGTAAAACTCAGCGCATAGCAAAAGCATTTTCTAAAAAAAATGAAATCAAAATGTCAGAAGATATCACTTATAAATCAGCCTCGCATGTGACATTTATTTTGGGTGGTGCACGATCAGGCAAAAGCGCTTTTGCAGAAGAAATCTGCCAAAAATTGGCTGCGGCAGAAAATAAACAACTCATTTATATCGCCACCGCAGAAGCCTTTGATCAAGAAATGCAAGAACGCATTGATCTGCATATTCATCGACGTGGCGATCACTGGCAAACCATCAATACCCCCTTGGATCTGCCAGATCAGATTCGTAAGTTAACATCTGATCAGGTGGCATTGGTTGATTGTTTGACGATTTGGCTAAATAATCTGATCTATCATGAAAAAAATATTCATCACGCATTAGATGATTTGTCACAAGCCTTAACGACAGCGCCCTGCCCTGTGATTCTTGTCAGCAATGAAATAGGCCTTGGCCTTGTGCCGATGGACAAATTATCACGTCGTTTCAGAGATCATAGCGGGACAATGAACCAACAAATTGCCGCGCTAGCTAGTACGGTTTATTTTGTGGCAGCTGGCCTGCCAATAAAAATGAAACCAACAACCTTGTAATGAAAATATAGGCACAGGAATAACAGAGTATCATGACAATAATCACAGATATTTTTTCAGATAAATCCACCCTTGCGCAAGCGTCAGACACGCATCG
This sequence comes from Puniceispirillaceae bacterium (SeqCode), assembly GCA_049889495.1. Taxonomy (GTDB): domain Bacteria; phylum Pseudomonadota; class Alphaproteobacteria; order Puniceispirillales; family Puniceispirillaceae; genus UBA685. The sequence goes on from JBMHDH010000025.1 coordinate 21,305, forward strand.
TGCGGCCGCTGAAGATCGCCAGTCACAATTAACAAAGCCAGCAGGCAGCCTAGGACGCTTAGAAGAGATCGCCATTCATATGGCAAGCTGGCAAAGCGCAGAAAAGCCTGAAATTGCGAATGGCTATTGTCTTGTATTTGCTGGCAATCACGGCATCACAGCACAAGGCGTGTCATTGTTCCCTGCAGAAGTCACAGCCCAGATGGTCTTTAATTTTGAAGCAGGCGGGGCAGCGATTAACCAGCTATGTCGCACCGCTGATTTAACCCTTCACGTCACCCCTTTGTCACTAGACACACCAACCCATGATTTTTCCGAGAGCAAAGCAATGAGCCGTGATGAAGTCATTGATGCCATGCAAAAAGGGGCAGATGCCATTCCAGCTGATTGTGATTATCTATGCTTTGGAGAAATGGGCATTGGCAACACATCATCAGCCGCCGCTATTGGCTGTGCATTATTTGGCGGCAATGCAACAGATTGGACAGGCGCTGGCACAGGCTTGGATGACAAAGGCATTTTGCACAAAGCCGCGGTTATTGAAAAGGCTTTGGCACTGCATGGCACATCATTTGACGATACAATTGATCTTCTCGCCGCTTATGGTGGCAGAGAATTGGCCGCAATTGCTGGCGGCGTATTGGCCGCAAGAGCGCGCGCCATTCCTGTCATGCTTGACGGCTATATTTGTACTGCGGCTGCATCTGCGCTTACAGCTAGCTTTGGCACTGACATTCTAGACCATTGCCTTGTTTCGCATAAATCAATGGAACCAGGGCATATCAAGATGATTGATGCGCTTGGCAAATCACCTTTATTGGATATGAATATGCGTCTTGGTGAGGCAAGTGGTGCTGCCTTGGCAACTGTGGTTGTCAGAGCCGCGCTTGCCACACATAATGGCATGGCGACTTTTGCTGAAGCAGGCGTCAGCGATAAAGATAGCTGATCTGCCGTAGTATATCACTGGCAATCATATGGAAAAAATATGACAGATAACGCGTCACAACAAGATCATCAGACCATGACAAAGGCAAAATCATCACCTGTCATTGAATTGGGATCTGCGATTTTGTTTTTGACGCGCTTTCCTGTGCCACAAAGGCTGTTTCTTTTCGGTTATCCGCCCTTAACAAATGCGCTATGGGCCTTCCCGCTTGTTGGCGCAGGGATTGGGTTTATAGGGGCATTTGTCTTTTGGCTGGCTAGTACGATTTTGATGCTACCATCGATCCTTGCCGCAACCTTGTCCATCGCAACTATCACCATCGCAACAGGTGCGCTTCATGAAGACGGGCTCGCTGATATGGCAGATGGGTTTGGGTCTGGCAAAACAGGAAGTGATGCTGCCAAGATCATGAAAGATAGCCTGATAGGCAGTTATGGGGCATCTGCCCTTATTATCATCTTTTTCTTGCGGGTTGTGGCGCTTCACGCGGCGGCAATTGATGTGGATCTTATATGGGTGATTTTACCAGCCGCCTTGGCCACAGGACGGCTTTCGACGCTGATTGCACTTATAACTTGCCCTCATTCTCCGCATGCCAGCTTGGGAAAATTGGTCTCTGCCCCCTCATTGCGCGCTATGGCCATTGGCCTTTTAACCTGTCTGTGGTTCTATCTTTATTTGCCAACAGCCTTGGTCATCACAGGCCTGTTTTTAGCAGGGCTTGGCTATCTGGTTATCCGCACGCTTGCTGTCAAAAAAATTGACGGCTTAACAGGCGATGTGATGGGCGCGATGATCATCATCACAGAAACAGCGTTTTTGATCGCTATGACCAGCCAAGGCGGCATCTTACATGTCTGACGATTATGGCTTTTCAGTTTATATGGTGCGTCATGGTCCAGTTGAAAAAACATTAGGGCACCTGCCCGCCTATGATGCCCCTCTTGCAAGCGATCAGCCTGCGTTAACAGCCCTTGCGCCTTATCTGCCAAATGAGGCTGATTTTTTCATCAGCCCGTTACGCCGCACAAAGCAAAGTTTTGAGATTCTAAGCTCAGGCCAGCCCCATCCTAGCCTCCTTTGTGACGCACGCCTTGAAGAGCAAAATTTTGGAAACTGGCATGGGGCAGACGTGGCGGCGGTATGGCAAGAAATCACGCATCTCACAGATGAACGCCATCCTACCTCTTTTGTAACATCAAACCTAACACCGCCAAATGGCACATCTTTTGACCATGTTTTTGCGCAATGTGGATCTTTTCTGTCAGATCTGATCAAAAAGAAACCAAAGAGGCCGCAAATCATAGTCGCTCATGCTGGCACCATAAAAGCATTACTTGGCCAGATGATGGGTATGACAGCTTCGCAAGCGTTAATGCTCACCATTGATCATGGCTCGGTTAGCCTTGCTGACTATATTTACCCTGCAAAAAACACAACTGAAACTGTCAATACCGAAAAGGTTATCCCCGAAACGGTTATTCCGTGGCAAATTCAGACAATCAATCACAGTTATCTGCGATAATATTTTTGCCTCTTTATTAAAGGCCAGCCAAATTTCGTGTCCCGCGCGGATCAACCCAGCCAATGGTTTTATCTTCTCTGCGATAGACCATATTCAGTCCCTGATGCGCGGCATTTCGGAACATCAAACAAGGCTGATCAGATAATTCAAGCCGCATAACCGCTTGATCCACACTTAAGGATTCCACCTCATAAGATAATTCAGCAATCACAGGCAATGCTGCAACTTCCGCATCGCTATCCTCTACCTCATCCTGAGAGGCTTCATGGTCAAAGCTTGGCAAAATGGCCAAAGGTGCTGCCAACACATCCTCAGCGGCATCATTGGCTGCCACCCTGTGATTTTTCAGACGTCTTTTGTGTCGACGTAATCTTTTTTCAGCATGTTCAATCGCGGCATCAAGCGCCGCATTGGCATCTCTGGCATGACCTGTGGATTCCAACTCTATACGTCTGGTCAAATTCACTCTTGTGCGCACGGTAAAGCCATCATCAGCCTTCTCAAGGGTGACATGGGCGCTAATTGCGTTGTGAAAATATTTATCGACCACATGGCTGATCATATCCTGCGCATGGTCCTGAAAGGCCATACCCATATCCATATTTTTGCCAGAAATGTTTATTTTCATAGAGCTCTCCCTGTTAGTTGTCATAACAGGCGACAATGCCGCTCCAGATGCATCATAGGCTTTTTGATATTTCACTTGTGAAGCTATCAAAATATGGCGCTATGGTTTTTACATGTGGCGCAGCACCCTACGCCTTTTTTCTATCGTACATTTTACTGTGACAGCATTAAGGCAATCTGGCAAGCATCATAAAAAATAAGATGCCTATAGCGCTCTATGCAAGCGATCCTCTGGCTTTTCTCTGGCTTTTCTCTAGCTGGCTTCACAGCGAAAGCCGATAGATAAGCGTCCTTTTGAGATGCGATCCACACCATGAAGCACACGTCTATCAGGATCAAACCCCACAAACCCTGGGGCTTTTAAGATCACAATCCGACCTGGAGCGTCATTAATCGCAATTTTTTTGTGTCCCTGTCGATCTTGGCAATGGAACAAACGTGATACGCCATCAAGACAGATGATAAAAACCAAATTGCGATAACGAAGGCCATCTTTATGAATGCCAATGCCCTTTGATTGCGGTCCGTAACGTTGCACCGCAAAATCATTCAGCGCAAAAGGCTTGGTAATAGAAGTATCAAAATCAGGCCAATCACAGACCAAATTTTCAAGCAAGCTGGCACAAGCCTCAAAGCTTGCAATGCGCGGTGCAGGAAAGCAAACTTCCATATCTTGATGCACATTATTGCCAACCACAGGCGTGGCAGCACGGAACGACAAATCGGCTGTATCAGCAATCATGGACGCAATTTCATCAGGGCTGAAAAACGAAAAACTGACAAAGTGTCTCTCAGGCTTTGACAAGCGATCAAGAGCGGCATGAAATTTTTGTTGTCTAACCGGCGTATTATCAAACATTATCATGCGCCACATACTGAACAGGTGATTTACATTTTGCACAAACAAGACCGCTTTTGCGTCTATGGCGTGTGACTGAAAAACACCCTTTTGGGCATTGCATCAGCCATTTTGCCTCTGAAAACTCTAAATTATGACATCTGGTGGCAGTGCATCCAATCTCACGTGCTTTTTGCCGCCAAACAGCATCATGCCCATGTTTTGGCCCCACAAGCGCATGGGCAATTTCATGAAGTAAGGTATCTTTAATATGATCAGGATCTGCGGCTTTTACATAATGGCGCGACAGAGAAATGGTTTTATTGCGATAATCACATAAACCCGCACGGCGTCTGGCATGATCAAGCACCAAACGCCAGTCAGTAAGGCCGTGATGCGCAAATAACTCTTGCCCCATGTCAAGCGCAACAGCAAAAGGAGTCTTGTCTCTTGGCTGCTTTATGCTGCGTGGCTTAGGTGCCTGCTTTTTTGTAATGCTAGGCCATGTGAACATGATATTGGCGGCTGATATCAATGATGTAATCTGTCACAGATTGCCCGAAACTGCGTGGCATATAAATATCAAACACACCATCATGGGCATGAATATGCACCCCAACATGATGGATTGATGTTGCAAAAAAATTGCGCTTGCTATCATCAAAATCAACCGCACATAGGCGCGCCAAAAGATCACGCACCTTGACACCTGATAACCGAATAGCGCTTCGGGCAGATGATAAATCAAGCGGATAAAACGCAGCTGATGCCTTGGCAATTGGCTCATGCGAGATCAGCCAAATTTTCTCCATTTCAATTCTGGCCGCAATCCCTGATTTCACTGATACCGCAATTGACATTGCAGGGATTGATTTGACTGAATGGCTTTTCAAATGCTTTTCAAGATTTGACTTTTGACCTTCAAAAAAGCCCAATTGTTGGATGTAAAATGGACGCAATTGCGCAATGACCACATCTGGGGTGCCTGCGCTATTGGCGGTTTGATTGGCATCAAAACAACGTTCAAGTCCAGTCGAATAATTAGCCATGCATCCGGTCTCCTTTTGGATCAAACATATGGGGGCTGACAAGCTTTACGCGCACGTGACGGCCTTTCACAGGCTCTGCTGCGACCACCTCACGCCCTTGCCATGCTTCATGACCACCTGTGATAAACCCAACGCCAATCCAATGACCAAAGGCTGGTGAATGTGTGACGCCGCTGACCCAGCCATCACCAAAGCCTTTCACATGATCAGCATCACATAAAATAGCACCACCGCCAAAGGTTTCTTTGGGATCAACAGGCATGATACCAACCAATTTTTGGCGTTCATTGCTGTCTTTTAAATAGGCACGTTCGCGCAACACCTTGCCCACATAATCTTTCTTTGAAGACGCCATTTTAGCAAAGCCAGCATCTTCAAGCGTGACGCGACCATCAAGCTCTGCGCCTGTCACATGACCTTTTTCAATGCGCATCGTCCCAAGCGATTCCAGCCCATAACAAACACCATCATATTCTGGCAAAAGATCATATAATTTTTGCCATAATGCTTTGGCATAATGCGCTTCGATATAAACTTCATAGGCCATCTCACCTGAAAATGAGATACGCGCTGCCCGCATTTCCACCTTTGCCCCATCAATCTCAGCATAAGCTGTCTTGACATCCATAAAGGCAAAGGCATCTGCGCTAAAATCAAATTCTGGTAATGCTTTTTGCAACAAATCGCGTGATTGCGGCCCTGCAACAGCCACCGCGCCCCATTGATCTGTCACAGATGTCAAATGCACCTTCAAATCGGACCATCTTGTTTGACGCAATTCTTCCAAAAAGCGCATCACCTCACCAGCTTGTGCTGTGGTTGTGGTCATAAAGAAATCATCTTCAGCCATACGCCAAGTGGTGCCATCATCAAGCACAATCCCATCATCTCGCAACATAATGCCATAGCGTGACCGCCCCACTGGCAATTTCGCGAAACCATTTATATAGATACGATTGATAAATTCTGCCGCGTCTGGCCCCTGCACTGCGATTTTCCCTAATGTTGATACATCAACGATACCAACTGTTTGGCGTGTTCTTGCCGCCTCTCTTACATAGGCATCATCAATGGTCTCACCTGCTTCAGGATAATACCAAGCGCGTTTCCACAATCCAGCATCTGTCATAGGAGCGCCAAGCGCGATATGGCTGTCATGCATCGGGGTGCGACGCACCGCTTGCCAATGATGGCCCGTTGATCTGCCAGCCAACACCCCAATAGATACAGGCGTAAAGGGCGGGCGGAATGTTGTGATGCCAACATCTGGAATGGCGCAATTTCTAGCATCTGCCATCACCGCAATACCAATAACATTGCCGTTTCGACCTTGATCTGTAGCCATGCCCAAAGTGGTGTAACGCTTCATATGTTCAACAGACACAAAGCCTTCTTGACGCGCTTGCCTGATATCATTGGTCGTCACATCATGTTGCGGATCAATAAAGGATTTTAACGTCCTGTTTGCGATCTTGATTTCATAAAGGGCATCACTTGAATTGGCAAAGCCACGCGCAAATTCTTTTGCCGCAAGCTTGCGAGACAGACCAAGGGTGCGCCATGCATAAGACGCTGATGCAACCAAGGCATCTTCTTGATAAATACCATCTGCTGCGCCGCATAAAGCAATGGCCTCTGGGCTTTTTCCTGATAAAAAGGCCCCAAGGCTGTCATCCCAAATCGGCCTGACGCCCCGATGAGAGACCAATTGTATATTGGGCGTGAAACCACCAGAAACGCCGATGATATCACAGGCAATCACCTTGCCTGTCTCAGTAATATCTTGGCCATTCTTCAGGCCATATTCAACACCAACAACGCCTTGTCTGCCAATGGCTTTGACAGGCACAGCCCCTGCCATCACGGCAATATTTTGATCAGCGCATTGCTGTCGTAACGCATCAGAAATATCAGTGCGGCTATCAAGGATTGTGATATGCAACCCTGCCGCTCTGGCCGCAAAGGCATTGTCATAAATACCGTCATGGGTACCAGCAAAGACAATACGTTTGCCAGGTGCCACCCCATAACGGTTGATATAGGTTTGAATAGAGGACGCACTCATCACACCAGGACGGTCATTATCGCCAAAAGCCATGATGCGTTCTGTCGCACCAGTGGCCAATAAAATCGCCTCTGCGCGCACAATATGGAATGTTTCGCGAGGACTAAATTCTGGCTTTGATGCCAAATGATCTGTCTGGCGTTCGATCAGACCAGCCACATGACCATCATATAACCCAAAGGCCGTGGTCCGCAGCTTTAACTGCCCCCCTGCGGCCAAAAACCGATTGATCATCTCAGCAACCCAGCCAAGCTTTTTGGCATCACCAGATGACAGATACCAGCCGCCAGATTGAAAATCTTGGTCAACCAGCCATACTGATTTACCAGCCTCAGCAGCCTCAACAGCCGCCGTCAGCCCAGCTGGCCCCGCCCCAATGACAAGCAAATCACAAAATCCATTGGCAATATCATAATGATCAGGATCAGCCTCTCTTGAGGCCGCCCCCATACCAGCTGCTTTTCGGATAAACCTCTCACAAAACATCCAGAATTTTGTGTTGGAAAACGGGCCCATGAAGGTTTTGTAATAAAAACCTGCTGTTAAAAAGGATTGAAACAACCCATTCACAGCCCCAACGTCAAATTTCACAGATGGAAACGCATTTTGCGATGACAAAATAAGGTCATCATGTGCTTCAATCATCGGCCCTTTCACATTGGCGATGCGGGATGCACCATTATACATCTGAAACAAGGCGCCGCCTTCTTCAGCACCAGATGACATCACACCGCGTGGCCTGTGATATTTAAAGCCGCGCCCGAATATACGCTCGCCAGATGCCAAAAGCGCAGCGGTTGCCACATCACCTTCAAATCCTGAAATTTGCTTGCCATCAAAGGTAAAGCTAAGCGGCTTATTACGGTTAATTAAGCCACCTTGGGCCAAACGAAAACCAGTCATGATGCCCCCTTTTCCGCAGATTTCAACATCTTTTGATACGTTTTATGGGCCGCTTTCACTGATGTAATCTCATGGGTAACTGTGTCTCTTTCCACAATTAACCACATGCGGCACCCAAGACCGTGATACCAATATTCGGTATGTTTACCACGCGGGTTAGAGCGCAAAAACACAGCCTTATACCACGCTTGTTCATCCTGATTAGATAACTCAGGATAGATCACAGTTGCATCACCTTCATAGGTGAACTCATTATGGTCTCTTTTGCCACAAAACGGGCAGTCAATTCGCAACATAGCTGGCCGTCTCCTTAATGTCTGTTTGGCACAGGCCCATTGCCTGATTCATCAATATGTCTGCCATATTTGAAGCGATCAACGCTTAACAGCGCGTTAATTTCATGCGGTGCATCATGGGCAATGGTATGCGCAAAACACCAGCCAGATGCTGGCGTTGCCTTAAATCCGCCATAGCACCAGCCAGCATTGAGATACAGCCCGCGAATATCGGTTTTACAAATAAAGGGCGACCCATCCATCGACATATCCATAATTCCAGCCCATTGTCGCAATAATTTAATACGCCCCAAGGCTGGCATCACATTCATAGCACAAGACGCCACATCCGTATAAATCGGCAAATTGCCTTTTTGGGCATAAGAATTATAGCCATCAATATTGCCGCCAAACACCATGCCGCCCTTATCCGACTGGCTGATATAAAAATGGCCGTGGCCTGCACCATAAACGACAACAGTATCAAGAAATGGCTTTAACGGTTCAGACACAAAGGCCTGCAATTTATGGCTTTCGATTGGCAAATCACCCAGACCTGCCTTTTCGGCTAGAACGGACGTATTACCAGCCACCGCCATGCCCACTTTTTGCGCCTTGATTTCGCCCATTGTGGTCTCTACCCCAATGATTGCACCAGCTTGCTTGATAAAGCCTGTGACTTCACAATTTTGGATAATATCAACGCCCAATTTTGACGCGGCTCTCGCATAACCCCAATTCACAGCATCATGTCTGGCTGTGCCAGCTCTTTTCTGTAAATAGCCGCCCATAATCTCTAATCTGGCATCATCTCCATAATTCAGATGGGGCACAAATTTTCGCACCTGATCCCGATCAAGATATTCTGCATCAATGCCATTCAAGCGCATGGTGTTATAGCGGCGCGCCATCGCGTCTCTTTGGCCAGGGGTAAAAAATAAATTTAAATGACCACGTTGGCTAAACATCACATTGTAATTCAGCTCTTGAGATAACCCTTCCCAAAGTTGCAGTGATTTTTCATAAAATGCGGTATTGCCTTCGACAAAATAATTTGACCGCACAATGGTTGTATTCCGCCCTGCATTACCACCACCAAGCCAGCCCTTTTCAATCACAGCCACATTTTTGATATCATGGTTTTTGGCCAAATAATACGCTGTGGCAAGGCCATGACCACCACCGCCAATGATGATAACATCATATGATTTTTTCGGGCGAGGCGTGCCCCATGCCTCATCCCAGCCTTGATTGCCAGATAAGCCATTTTTTAGGATTGAAAAAACAGAATAACGAGACATGATTCACTCAAAGAAAAAAGCAGATACAATTAACGCATATCGTTAGCCTGCCCAGACTGACAGTGTGATGCAATGAGTTTCTGTCAAATCATGACGTTTTTTTGTCATGTGACGACCACGGCATTTATAATAGGGAATAGAACAATAAAAAGGGCTTGAAAAGTCCTCTACTCTGCTTCGTTACGTGCCAACCAATCAATGATTTTCACGCAGGCTGGAATCCAAGCAAGCCCTGCTATGACATAAAATAACAAGTCAATCAGCCAATGGATCTCTGTCAGATAATCCGTTAAAAACATCACGAGCGCGATATAAAAGATAAAGGCTGGCACAACACCAACTGCGATTAAAAAATGACGCCACCGTTTCACTTGGCTCTCCTTATCATTTCACTATGCCCTACCACCTGATAGGCGCGCTAATACGCTGACAGATAACGCCATAATAATTGTATGCCTAACAGCAATAACAATATATGCGCAATCACATAAAATACCTTGTCAGACATTTTTTGATTTAACCATCGCCCTGTCATGACCCCAATCGGCACAAAGATCAGCAATAACGCCGTCATAGATAAGGTCGCACCCGTAATAAAGTTCAAATCAATGAAAAACGGTAATTTCGCTGCATTAATGCTCAAGAAAAACCACGCCATAGTGCCAACAAATATTTGGCGCGGCAAACGAAAGGGCAATAAATAGACTTGCACAGGAATACCGCCTGTCAAAGACACAAAGCTGGTAAAGCCGGCAAAACTGCACCAAATAGAGGCACGCCCAATCACCCGTGACCGCACAGATTTAATCCGTTGCCTGATATGATGTGATGTGGGACGCATTAAGAAAATTTCAATGAAATATTTTGCGCCTGTGGCGATGCCCATCAGCCCGATAAATAACAATAAAATGCTGTCATCAAAAGCACCAAAACGCAACAAGGCCCAACCTGCCAATTGGCCAGCCAAACCAAAAAACACCATCCAAAAAATGATGCGCCTGACGCCTAATTTGCGCCAATGCCACACCACCCAAATATCAATCACAATAAAAATCGGAAGCAATATGCCAAGCGCATGAACAGGGCTGAAAGCAAGCACCATAATCGGCGTTGATAACGCACCAAGCGACCCGCCAAAACCAGCCTTTGATATCGCGACAGCCATCACAGCGCAGAAGCCAATAAACAAGCTGTAGAGCGGCGCACCAGTTAGCAAAGATAAATCAAGCATCAGGCTTCCTGACACCCGACAAATTAAAATCACGTGTTAAAAATTTTTGTTTCTCGGTAATTTTCCAATCAGATAATGACCATCTGCCATTTGTTTTCAGGCTCTGATTTGGCTGGTAATACTGCGCCGTAATCGCCTGTGATGAATCACCAGCTAGGTGAACCATAACAGGCACGCGTTTATAATTTTCGCCTTCAAATTGATCGAGACGATGGAAATCCGCTTCTGTTAGACCAGATACCGCCGCCCCTTCTGCCTGTTCACCTGCCGCTGGCAATAAACAAGGATAGCTGGCGCCTGCGACTGCATAAATGGCATAATCAGGCGCGATGGCTGGCGTGATATTTTGTTGCGGCATGGCATGGCCTAGAACCGCATCGCGCACATCTTCATCAAGCAAAGTGCCATAAATAAACAGCACTTCCTTATTATCCACTCTTGCCATCTTGTTGCCTACTTACTCATTCGAAGATTGTGGTTTTTTGAGATATTTGGCTTGCCTGCCAGAAAAAACAAGGTCACTGCCAAATTTTGCATGCATATCATCCAAGGCTTTTTCGATCTTTGCCTTTTTGGCCGATTTATCGTCAATCATCTCAAAAAAATCAGAATTTTGATTGCCATCTGAAAAGCCATAAACCCCAACACCCAATAGCCGCCATTTACGATCTGGTGCCAGTTCATTTTCCAGCATCACAGAGGCGGTCGCGAAAATTTCATGCGCTTGATCTGTGGTGCGTGCCAAAGTGCGTGAACGTGTGATGGTTTTAAATTGGGACGATTTCAATTTGATTGTCACCACATTGCCTTTCAAGGCTTTTTCTTTCAGCCGACGTGACACCCGCAATGATTGTTGTTCCAAAAGAGGGATCAGGTCATCTTTGTGATGCAAATCAGTGTGAAATGTAGTCTCAGATGAAACCGATTTTGCATCTCTGATCGGGTTAATTTTACGACTATCAATGCCTTTTGCCAGATTTTGGATAAATAACGCATTCTTGCCAAGCAAGGGCACCAATGCCTTTAAATCAGCGCGCACCAAATCATCACAAGTCTGATAGCCTGCATCTGTTAATTTGCGTGCCGCCGCCTTGCCAATGCCAAAAATCGTAAAGACAGGACGCGGCGCTAACCAAGGGGCGGCTGTGGCAGCGTTTAACACAAAAAAGCCATTTGGCTTATCTTGATCAGATGCCAATTTTGCCAATGATTTATTGGCGGCAAGCCCGACTGAGACCGTTATCCCGATTTCTGTTTGAATTTCTTTTTGCAAACGCATTAACATTTCAGCCGCGCAAGCCTTATGCAAGGCTTGTGTGCCACTTAAATCAAGGAACGCTTCGTCAATGGATAATGGTTCCACAAGCGGCGTCAATGATAACATCATCTGCCTGATTTGACGGCTAACCGCAACATAATGATCCATACGTGGCTTAATCGCGATAATATCTGGGCAAAGCTGGCGCGCTTTGAAGGTTGGCATCGCAGACCGCACCCCATATTTTCGTGCTTCATAACAAGCTGCAGCAACAACACCTCTTGTCTCGCCCCCTACCATCACAGGCTTGCCTTGCAGATCAGGATTATCTCTTTTTTCAATTGAGGCGTAAAAACTGTCACAATCCAGATGGGCGATATGCAAATTGAAAATATCATCATCCACAACCAAACGGGCTTGTTCGCATTTCGGGCAAGTGACAGGCGGCTTATCGGCCCCCAAATACCCAGATGCGTAACAATTACGGCATAAAAAGCTGTAGGAATTCCTTAATTCAGACATAATCGAACTCTAGCATGAAGATACGCAAATGTGCATTTCAATCTTTCGCTTACAAAAAGGAGATCATTATGCCATCTAGACGTCACTTTTTATATGGGTCAGCCGCCCTAACCCTCGTGGCAAGTGGCACCCCTGCTTTTGCCGCAAAATCACAATTCTTTACCAGCTGGGGGGTCGCCATCAGAGGCGCAGATCCTGTGGCCTATTTCACTGAAAATAGGGCTGTTGAAGGGTCAAAAAAATATCAATCCACTTATAAGGGCGCAGAATTCCGCTTTGCCAGTGCGGAAAATAAAGCCTTATTTGATTCCGATCCAGACGCCTATGCCCCGCAATTTGGCGGTTATTGTGCCTGGGCTGTCTCACATGGTTATACGGCCTCAATTGTGCCAGAAGCCTTTACCATTGTGGATGGCAAGCTGTATTTGAATTATTCATTATCGGTAAGACGACAATGGGAAGCAGATCAGTCAAATCGCATAAAATTAGCTGATCAAAACTGGCCCTCTGTCCTAGAGAGATAAGGCTTATTTTTTCAGGATATCGTCAGCGCTCACATTGCCAAGGGCTGGTGCTTTTTTATCCAATCGCAAAGATGATTTTGAAAAGCGTATCGGGCTTTTGATATAAGAGGTGCCGTCAATATCCACAATCATGTCACGATGGGCAATTTGCGGATCAGCTAAAGCATCATTAACGCTGTTAATCGGCGCTGCTGGCACGGTATGCGCTTCACATCTTTGCAAAATATCATCTAGGCTAAGCTGACTTGTTACATCACATAAGATCGCGGTTAATCTATCGCGGTTGGCAACACGCGCCTGATTGGTGGCAAATGCATCTTGTTCTGGCAAATCAGCAAGGCCAAATGCCGCACAAAAACGGGCAAATTGCCCATCATTGCCAACCGCCAAGATAAAATGCCCCTCTTTGGCAGGAAAGACAGCATAGGGACAAATATTGGGATGCGCATTGCCCATTCTGGTGGGGGATTGCCCGCCAACAAGCGCATTCATCCCCTGATTGGCAAGCACGCCCACAATCGAATCATAGAGCGCCAAATCAATATGTTGGCCTTCGCCGTTAAGATCTCTGTGACGAAGCGCGGCCTGAATGGCGATCACGCCATAAAGACCTGTAAAAATATCGGTAAAAGCAACACCCATTTTTTGCGGCGGGCCATCTGGATCCCCTGTTAAATCCATTATACCGCCCATGCCTTGGATCAAATAATCATAGCCCGCACGATGCGCATAAGGCCCCTCTTGACCAAAGCCTGTGACAGAGGCGTAAATCAATTTGGGATTAACCGCAGATAGGCTGTCATAATCCAGCCCATATTTGGCAAGGCCGCCCACTTTGAAATTTTCAATCACCACATCAGCCGACGCGCATAAGGCCCTGACATGGGCCAGATCATCTTCATTGGTGAAATCAGCAACAAGCGAATCCTTACCGCGGTTACAAGCCAGAAAATAAGCGGAAAATTCATCACCATCTATGGTGATAAAAGGCGGTCCCCAGGCTCTGGTCTCATCGCCTTTGGGGCTTTCCACTTTCAGGACATCTGCGCCCAAATCAGCCATGGTTTGGCCAATCCAAGGCCCTGCCAGAACGCGGGCCAATTCTACAATTTTTAATCCCTGATAAGGCGCGCTCATAGGATCAGAAAAAGGCCTGAATGCCTGTTTGGGCACGCCCCAAAATCAACGCATGCACATCATGGGTGCCTTCATAGGTGTTCACGGTCTCCAAATTGGCGGCATGACGCATAACATGATAGCCAATCTGGATCCCATTACCGCCATGCATATCTCTTGCTTCTCTGGCAATTGCCAAAGCCTTGACGCAATTATTGCGTTTGGTGATCGAAATCATCTCTGGGGCAAACCGCCCTTCATCCATCAGCCGTCCGACACGCAACGCACCTTGCAAGCCAAAGGCGATATCTGTTTGCATATCAGCCAGCTTTTTTTGATAAAGCTGTGTGGCGGCAAGCGGCTTACCAAATTGACGACGATCCATGCCATAGCTGTGGGCGCGCATCCAGCAATCTTCTGCGGCACCCATTACCCCCCAGCTGATGCCATAGCGCGCACGGTTCAAACAGCCAAAGGGCCCTTTCAGGCCTTCGACATGCGGCAGAATGGCATCTTCGCTGACAAGGACATCTTGCATGATAATCTCGCCTGTGACAGAGGCACGCAGTGATAATTTACCTTCAATACGCGGCGCAGATAGGCCAGCCATCCCTTTTTCCAAGATAAAGCCTTTGATTTTGCCATCATGCGCCTCTGATTTGGCCCATACCACAAAGACATCGGCAATTGGCGCATTGGAAATCCACATCTTACTGCCTGTTAGGCGATAGCCATCCTCTGTTTTGATGGCGGTGGTTTTCATACCAGCGGGATCAGATCCTGCCTCTGCTTCGGTCAGGCCAAAACAGCCAATCATCTCACCAGATGCCAATTTCGGCAGGTATTTTTGTTTTTGTGCGTCACTGCCATAGGCATTGATCGGATGCATCACCAATGATGATTGCACAGATGCCATTGACCGAAAGCCAGAATCCACACGTTCAATTTCGCGCGCCACAAGCCCATAAGACACATAAGACGCCCCTGCCCCGCCATAGGCTTCTGGGATGGTAACGCCTAATAAGCCAGCTTGCCCCATCAGCGTGAATAATTCAGGTGCCACCCCTTCTTCTTCATACATTTCGGTGACACGCGGCGCCAATTCTTCGGCCGCAAAACCAGCCGCAGAGGCTTGCACCAGCCTTTCATCATCATGAAGCTGATCAGTTAATAAAAACGGGTCTTGCCAATCAAAAGGGATCATGGATAACGGCCTTTTATCATCTTGTGTCGGTGATCATTTCGTCTTTGTCAGATTATAGCTTAAACAAATGTGACATCAATGGGGCTTATGCCTGTGACAGTGCCGACCAGCCTGTCACCCCGCGCAACGGGCCCGACCCCTTCAGGGGTGCCTGTCATAATCACATCACCAGCGCCTAAGTCATAAAATTGCGATAAATGCGCGATTAAATCAGGGACGCTATGGACCATCAGATCAATGGTTGAGG
>JBMHDH010000026.1:0-79016 GCA_049889495.1 Puniceispirillaceae bacterium (SeqCode)
GCGAAAACAGAATAACCACCATGGGCCTTCGCAATGTTGTTAATCAGTTCCATAATTGTCACTGTTTTACCAACACCAGCACCGCCAAATAGGCCAATCTTACCACCTTTGGCATAAGGTGCCAGAAGGTCAATAACCTTAATACCTGTTACCAAGATTTCTGATTCTGTTGACTGATCAACATATTCAGGTGCAGGACGGTGAATTGGATAAGCTGTCTTAGCTTTCACAGGCTTGCCTTCATCCACAGGCTCGCCAATCACGTTCAAGATACGACCCAATGTTTCAGGACCTACAGGCACTGTAATTGGTGCGCCTGTATCTTTGGCTTCGGCACCACGTACCAGACCTTCTGTTGAATCCATCGCAATTGTGCGAACGGTTGATTCGCCAAGGTGCTGTGCGACTTCCAACACAAGACGCTGACCATTATTGTCAACTTCAATCGCATTTAGGATATCAGGGATATCACCATCAAACTCAACATCGACAACCGCGCCGATAACCTGAGAGATTCTTCCTACTGCATTTGCCATGGGTCTTTTACTCCGGGCTTTTCGTTTTCAATTTGTTACCTACAGGGCTTCAGCACCAGAAATGATTTCAATCAATTCCTTGGTGATGTTTGCCTGACGTGTTCTGTTATAAACAAGAGTAAGACGGTCAATCATATCACCGGCATTTCTTGTTGCGTTATCCATTGCTGTCATACGCGCTGCCAATTCAGAGGCAGATGATTCAAGCAAAGCTGAGAAAAGCTGTGTTGCCACATTGCGTGGTAACAAAGCGTTCAAGATCTCTTCTTCATCAGGCTCATATTCATAAATCGCCTGCAAAGAATTTGTCTCTTCAGCTTCTTGTTCTTGCACTTCAGCTGGGATCAATGACTGGTGCGTCACATCCTGTTTGATGACATTCACAAACTTATTATAAAGCATGGAAACAGAATCAAATGACCCTGCTTCAAAGCCTTCAATAATCTTGGTTGCGATTTCATCAGCGTCACCGAATTTCACATCTGTGCCTTGCACATTTTCAATACGTGCGAAGGTTTTATCTGTGATTTCGCTGCCGAGGGCATCTGCTGATTTACGTCCAACGATATAAACCAAAACAGACTGACCAGCTGCTTGCTTTTCTGCCAAGACCTGACGTGCGGCTCTTGTGATGAAGGCGTTAAAGCCACCACAAAGACCTTTGTCAGCTGACACAATCACCAACAGATGTGTTTTGACATTTTCACGGCCAACTAAAAGAGCTGGCGCAGATGCCGCATCTGCCTTGGCTGCTAGCGAGGCGATCACATCATTCATGCGAGATGAATAAGGGCGTGATGCCTCAGCAACTTCCTGAGCACGGCGCAGCTTTGCAGCCGCGACGAGCTTCATCGCAGAGGTGATTTTCTGCGTGGATTTGACGCTATCAATACGCGTCTTTAGATCCTTCAAATTTGGCATCGAGTTGTCTCCAGCCTTATCTGATTGCGACTAGGGTTGAACGCTTACGCAAATGACTTTGCGAAAGATTCGATCTCTGCACGCAGTTTTGCTTCAGTTTCGTCGGTGATTTTGCCTTCCTCACGGATCGACTTCAAAATATCTTGGCCAGCGCTGTGGATATGCTCCATCAGGCCTGCTTCGAAACGACCAACTTCTGAGACAGGATAGGCATCAAGATAGCCTTTCACACCTGCAAAAATCACAACAACCTGTTCTTCCACTGTCAAAGGAGAATATTGTGGCTGTTTCAACAATTCTGTCAAACGAGCCCCACGCTCTAGCAATTGACGTGTTGAGGCATCCATATCAGAAGCGAACTGCGCAAAAGCAGCCATTTCACGATACTGCGCCAATTCCAACTTAATGGTACCAGCCACTTGCTTCATCGCCTTTGTTTGAGCAGCAGAACCCACACGAGACACTGACAGACCCACATTCACAGCTGGACGAATGCCTTTATAGAACAATTCTGTTTCCAAGAAAATCTGACCATCAGTGATCGAAATCACATTTGTTGGAATATAAGCAGACACGTCACCAGCCTGTGTTTCAATCACAGGAAGAGCGGTCAATGAGCCTGACCCATTTTCTGCGTTCAATTTCGCCGCACGTTCCAATAGACGTGAGTGCAAGAAGAACACGTCACCAGGATAAGCTTCACGGCCTGGCGGACGACGAAGAAGCAATGACATCTGGCGATAAGCCACAGCCTGCTTTGACAAATCATCATAAACCACAAGCGCATGCATGCCGTTATCACGGAAATATTCACCCATCGCAGCAGCTGTATAAGGTGCCAAGAACTGCATTGGTGCAGGATCAGAAGCGGTCGCTGCCACAACGATCGAATATTCCATTGCGCCCTGTTCTTCTAGGGTGCGCACAATCTGTGCCACTGTTGAACGCTTTTGACCAACCGCAACAAAGATACAGAATAATTTCTTTGAATCATCATTACCAGCAGCTTCATTTGTTGCTTTTTGGTTGATGAAGGCATCAATCGCAATCGCTGTTTTACCAGTTTGGCGGTCACCAATGATCAATTCACGCTGGCCACGACCAATTGGGATAAGTGAGTCAATCGCCTTTAGGCCTGTCTGCATTGGCTCATGCACTGACTGGCGCGGCATAATGCCAGGGGCTTTGACTTCCACTCTTGTGCGGTTCACATCTTCCAATGGGCCTTTGCCGTCAATTGGATTACCAAGCGCGTCAACAACGCGTCCTAGCAAGCCCTTGCCAACAGGTGTATCCACAATCGAGGCTGTACGACGCACAACATCGCCTTCGCGAATGCCGCGGTCATCGCCAAAGATAACGATACCAACATTGTCAGTTTCAAGGTTAAGTGCCATCCCTTTGATGCCACCATCAAATTCAACCATTTCACCAGCCTGAACATTATCCAGACCGTAAACACGCGCGATACCATCCCCAACAGATAGCACACGACCTACTTCAGCAACTTCAGCTTCTGAACCGAAGTTAGCAATTTGATCCTTGAGAATCGCAGAAATTTCAGCTGCACGGATATCCATCACGCAACACCCTTCATGGCGGCTTCAAGCCGGTTTAGTTTTGTTTTGATTGACGTATCAATCATACGAGAGCCGATGCGTACCACAAGCCCACCAATCAAAGAGGGATCAACACGCATCGAAAGAGACAATTTATCGCTGCCAGCAAGCTTAGCAACGCTTTGTTCGACCAGCTTCTGACGCTCTTTATCAAGCGCAACAGCTGAGACGACTTCTGCTGAGATCTGGCCACGCTTTTTGGCAACCAGCTCAACGAAATTTTGTGAAATTTTTGCCAAAGCAAACAAACGGCCATTATCCGCGACAGCGCCAATAAATTTGACGGTCAGCGTATCTGCGCCTGCTTTTTCTAGGATGGCTGTCATTGCATTCATCTGCTGTGCGCGGCTTAGCACGGGAGATGTCACCAATCTTGCCAAATCTTCATTTTCTGACATCAAAGCCGTCAGCTTTTCAAGATCACCCAAAACGGCGTCAACTGACTTTGATTCACTGGCTAAATCATACAGGGCACCTGCATAGCGATCTGCCAGACCTGTTGTAACGGAGCTCACCTGTTATATTCCTCATAATTACAAGGCAATCAGCTGTCTTGTCCTATCATTTGGACGCCAGCGTCATCCTTGGCAAACCACATCAAGCTAGGGTCGAAGAGACGCATCTTTTTACAAGATAAAAACCTGCCACCCATTTTGCTGAGTGGGAATTATCACATGCTAGCAGGAAAGGCAAGCAAGAAGGCATGCCAAAAGTGCCATTTCAAACGGTTTTTGCGTCATTCATAAAAAATGACCCACTTATAAAAAATTGTAGGGATCAATATCAATTTGCAGTTGCATACGCGCTGGCAGACGAATTTCATCAAGCCATTGTCGGATAATCGTTTGCAAATCCACATCTTTTGGCGCGCGCAACAAAAACCGCATGCGATAACGCCCTCTGATACGGGCAATAGGGGCCGCGGTGGGGCCAAAAATATCAACCTGCTGAAATTGTGGTTTTGTGCCAGCGATGTGCCATGCCATCTGTTCGGTTTCTTTTTCATCAGGACCAGAAAGAATCACAGCAGCTAATTTACCAAAAGGTGGCATCAGAGCTGCTTGCCGCAATTCCACTTCTGTTGCCAAAAACGAATCTCTGTCACCCGAGGCTAGCGATTGAAACACTTTATTATCTGGCTCATAGCTCTGCAACATGGCTTGGCCTTTTATCGCCTCTCTACCTGCACGGCCAGCGGCCTGGGATAACATCTGATAGGTGCGTTCTGCGGCGCGTAAATCCCCGCCTTGCAAACCAAAATCAGCATCAACCACCCCAACCAACGTCAAATTTGGGAAATGATGCCCTTTTGCAGCCATTTGCGTGCCAATGATGATATCAATTTCGCCAGATGTGATGGCAGTAATCATTTGCGATGCCACCTCTGGCCGTGCGGCTGTGTCTGATGAAAAAATACAAATGCGCGCGTCAGGAAACAGATGCGACACTTCTTCGGCCAGACGTTCTACCCCAGGGCCATAGGCGCGCATTGTCTCTTCTGCCCCACAAGAATGACAGCGATTCACCAATTTTTGCCGATACCCGCAATGATGGCATTGTCTGGTGCCTGTCAAGCGATGTGTGACAAGCCACGAATCACAAGCTTCACAGGTGGCTTTTTCACCACATGATTCGCAAATTGACAAAGGCGCATAGCCACGCCTGTTTAAAAACAACAAGCTTTGCTGCCGCTTTTCTAAATTTTGCGCAATCGCTGTGATCAACGGGTCGGACAGCCAGCGGCCAGCTGGTGGGCGGTCTTGTTTTAAATCCACCATGGTAATATCTGGCAGATGCGCCCCACCAGCGCGATCTTGCAGACGCCAATGATGATAGCGTCCAGAATGGGTTATTTTTTCAGATGACCCTGTTACCGCCTCAGGCAGATGACCTGCATTGACCCAGCTTTCCAAAGATGGCGTTGCCGTTGCCATAATCACAGGCACTGCTTCGATATAGGCGCGCATAACTGCCATATCCCGCGCTTGATAAATCACCATATCTTCTTGTTTAAAGGCTTGTTCATGTTCTTCATCAATGATGATCAGGCCTAGATTTGTGAAAGGCAAAAATAAGGCGGACCGCGCCCCGACCACCACTATTGGCTCTCCTGCCAAACAGCTGCGCCAGATGTGCCGTCTTTCAGATTGCGAGACAGAGGAATGCCAGATATGCGGCTTGCGGCCGAAACGCGCCACAAACCGATCTTGCCACGCGGTGGTCAGCGCAATTTCAGGTAACAGAATCAAGATCTGAGACGATGTGGCAAGAACGGTATGAACCAATTCAAAATAAACCTCGGTTTTGCCAGATCCTGTGACCCCATCTAGTAAATGCGCTGAATAGCCTTGTGCCAAATAAGACAATAATCCATCTGCCACTTGTTTTTGCGCCCCTGTTAGCGTGACAAGTGAGGCATCATGATGGGTCATCTCAACAGCTACTGGTTTTGGCACTTGTGATTCTTGCAATAAGCCTTGTTTTGCCATCGCCTTTACAATCGCAACAGATGTACCTGTTTCTGCGGCCAAATCAGATGCCGTCAGAGCAGGACCATCAGCCAGAAAAGACAAAATCCTTTTTCGTTTTTCCGTAAGCTGTTTTGGTGCTTTGCGATGATCTGTTTCTTGGTCATCTTCATGGACAGGCGGCAAATGATAAACATTTTGAAGCGGCGGCGGCAAAAAAGCAGCAGGTGTTGATAACATCATGCGCATCACCATGCCAAAAGGTGCCAAGGTCCAATCAGCCACAGCCCGCAAGAAGCGTATATGTTGCGCTGTTAAGACAGGGCCATCAGCCACCATTTCTATGGTTTTTAGGGTATGTCTTTTTTCTTGCTGAGAGGCTTCACATGCCAAAATAATGCCCCATACCAGCCTTTTGCCAAGCGGCACTTGAACAATCATACCGATTTCAGGGATGATTGGCTGATCACCATCTAGCCCATCAAATAGATAGTCATATACAAGCGGCAATTTGCGGCGCAAAGGCAATGGCACAGCAACTTGCACGATAAGGGGCTGATCTAGGTGATGCCGCATGCCATCATCAGCTTGTTGATCTTTTGCCTGATGAGAAGATGAAGGTGATGAGGATGACATGGCTGAGACTATGTGATTCGGCTTGCTTTACAATGCGGTGAGACGTATTTTTAAATCATATCATGGCTTGGGATTTTACGCCTATCTTTGTGCGCAAGACCCCGTATGATATATGAATAAGTGATATAATATCATAAGTTAGGACATCTCATAATGGGCACCCTGACGATATGGCGCAAGTAACAAAGGCAACACGCAATGAAAATTTTCCTCGATACAGCTGATTTGAACGAAATTCGCCGTTTGGCACCAACAGGCATGGTAGATGGTGTAACAACCAACCCATCACTGATTGCCAAATCAAGTTCAGATATTCTTGCCACCATCAAAGATATTTGCGCTGAAATCCCAGGGCCTGTTAGCGCAGAAGTCACAGCAACTGATTATGACACCATGTTAAAAGAAGGCTTAAAGCTTGCCGATTTAGCAGATAATGTGGCGGTAAAAGTGCCTTTAACTGTGGATGGGCTGCGTGTTTGTAAAGCCTTGTCAGATCAAGGGATTATGGTGAATGTGACCTTATGTTTTTCACCAGCACAAGCCTTATTGGCTGCCAAAGCTGGTGCGGCTTTCATCTCTCCTTTTGTAGGCAGGCTGGATGATTTAGGCCAAGATGGCATGAATTTGATTTCTGAGATTTGTACCTTATACGATAATTATGATTTCGATACAGAAGTGCTTGTCGCATCAGCGCGTGGCCCGCAACATGTTGTCGATGCCGCCTTGCTTGGCGCAGATGTGGTCACATTGCCACCAGCGATTTTGGATAAAATGTATCATCATCCTTTAACAGATAATGGGCTAAAGGCCTTTTTGGCTGATTGGGAAAAAACAGGCCAATCGATTCTCTAGCCTCTTATTCCATAACCAGGCATAGATCATGACAGATTTAGATGACAATGCGATTTTAAGCTATCTGAAGGGCCATCCAGATTTTCTGATGCGTCATGCCGACCAGCTTCGCCAATCAGGCATCGCCTTGCCATCATCTCATGAAGCCAATGTGATTGATGTCACATCAAAAATCGCAGAAAGAGCGCGCCAAGAAGCACGGCAAGCGGCCCAAACCAATCAATCATTATTGAATGTGGCAGCTGAAAATATGCTGCATTGGCAAGAATTGCATTTGGCCACTTTGGGCTTTTTGGCGTGTAATGATTTGCGTGGCTTTGCACAAATGGTTGATGAAGAATTGCCTTTGATTTTTGGGCTCGCAGGCTCACGGCTGATTATGCCAGAGGAAACAGCGATTAAACAAGCTGAAGAGCTTGGGTTTTTGGTCTTACCTCAAAGCGAGATTGACGACCTTAGCCAATCTGAAACCATCTATCTTGGCCCACCACCAGAACAAGGCCAAGGGTTGTTTTCTTATCCAAATTCATCAATGGCAATCATGCGCTTGCCAGATCAGCTTTCGCCGCCTGTAGCGGGATCAGCACTTGTGCTGGCTGGCCGTACAGAAGACAGCTTTTCCCAAGGCAAGGGCCGCACCTTATTATTGCATTTGGCTGAGATGGTGGGGGTCTGTTTATTGGCGTTAATCGAGGCGCCTTACCATCATGATGGCGCTGTTTCAAAATGAAGCAATCCCACGCTGTGGCAAGCGGATTATGGCGTGATGACTGGCTGACATGGCTAGAGACTGTGCGCCGTTATCCTGAAAATACCCTAGATGCCTATCAACGTGATATTGATGATTATATCGGCTTTGCCAGCGCAACAAATACCCCTTTATTGCCGTTTGAACGGCCCTTTTATCGTCGCTATCTTGCCTATTTACAAGATAAAGGGCTGGCCAGAACGACCATTGCGCGACGTGTGTCTGCGGTGCGCTCCTATTACCGCTATGGCTTAAAACATAAAGGGGCTGATATTCCAGATTTAAGCTGGATGAAGACACCAAAAGTGCATCAGCCCTTGCCAAAAGCCTTATCACAAAACCAAACGGATGCCATGTTAACCGCCCTTGTGGCGCGTAAAACAGATCTATGGCAAAATCAGCGTGATTATGCCGTGTTATTATTGCTCTATGGCGCAGGGCTTCGTTTATCAGAGGCCTTATCTCTGACAAGTGATGATTTGCCGATGACGGAATGGCTTCGCCTAACAGGAAAAGGTGGCAAAATCCGAGAGGTGCCAATCTTGCCAGTGATTTGCGATGCCATCACAGCCTATCACCGCCTCTGTCCGTTTGATTTAACCAAACAAGGCCCATTATTTTTATCATCAAGAGGAAATGCGCTTGGGCCAAGGGCGGTGCAAAGATTGGTCGAATCACTTCGCCAAGCCGCTGACTTACCAGCCCATACAACACCGCATGCTCTGCGTCATGCCTTTGCGACATCGTTATTGGCTGGTGGCGGAGATTTGCGGGCAATCCAACAATTGCTTGGCCATGCCAGCCTGTCCACAACACAACGTTACACGCATATTGACACAGCGCGTCTGCGCGAGGTGCATCAACAGACACATCCTCGCGCTAAATTGGCCCACGCTAAATCAAAGGGCGTTAAATCATCAGCAACAAAAGATAATAGGACAGATGCTGATTAACACGCAATGGCGCTTAAATATGAATGGCGCGTTTATCCACAGCCAAGGCCGCTTCTTTCACCGCTTCATTTAACGTCGGATGACCGTGACAGGTTCTGGCAATGTCCTCAGATGATGCCCCAAATGCCATTGCCGTAGCGCATTCATGAATCAAAGTGCCAGCTTCATGGCCAATGATATGCACACCCAAAACTTTGTCTGTCTTGGCACAAGCCAACATTTTCACAAACCCTTGTGTATGGCCTGTGGCTTTGGCACGGCTATTGGCAAGAAAGGGGAAATTCCCTTTATTATAAGCAATGCCAGCGTCTTTTAACGCATCCTCTGTCATGCCAAGCGTGGCCACTTCAGGGCTGGTATAAACAATCCCTGGCACATGATCATAATCCACATGCCCTGCCATGCCAGCCATGATTTCCACAGCCGCAACACCATCTTCTTCTGCTTTATGCGCCAGCATCGGTCCTGCGATAACATCACCAATGGCAAAAATGCCTTCGATAGATGTTTCAAAATCTTCATCAACGATGATTTGACCACGATCTGATAAAGCCACACCAAGATCATCAAGACCAAGTTGTTCGGTGGCAGCTTTGCGACCAACAGATACCAAAGCCACATCACATGCGATGGTGCGTTCATTTGACCCATCCGCATCTGTCACTGTTAAGCTGACACCTGATTTTGTGGTTTTGGCAGATTTCACAGCGGTTGATAGCTGGAAGCTTAAGCCTTGTTTTTCCATGATGGATTTAAATTTGCTTGCGACTTCGCTGTCCATGCCTGGCAAGATGCGCGGCAGATATTCTACCACTTCAACCTCTGCACCAAGACGTGACCAAACACATCCCATTTCAAGACCAATATAGCCTGCGCCAATCACAACCATCTTTTTTGGCACTTTACCCAAAGTCAGCGCGCCTGTTGATGAAACGATCTTTTCTTCGTCAATAGTGACATTTGGCAAGCTGGTTGGCACAGACCCAGAGGCGATCAAAATGCGTTCTGCCTGATAGACCCCTTTATCTTTGCCATCTGTCACAGTGACTTCGCCTTGCTTTGTGATTGTGGCAGTGCCTGTCAGGCGTGTGACTTTATTTTTGGCAAATAGCATATCAATGCCACCTGTCAATGATGATACGATCTTATCCTTGGCGGCCATCATGGCTGGCAGATCAAGGCTAAGCTTGCCAAATGAAATGCCGACATCATCTAGATGACCTGAGGCGGCTTCTGCATATTTTTCTGATGTGTTCAGCAAGGCTTTTGACGGAATACAACCGACATTCAAACATGTGCCGCCCAATGTTTCGCGTTTATCCACACAAGCCACTTTCATGCCAAGCTGAGAGGCACGAATCGCCGCGACATAGCCACCTGGCCCTGCGCCAATGACAATTAAGTCAAATGAAGACATGACTTATACTCCTAGCAATAGACGACGTGGGTCTTCGATAGATTCCTTGATCCGCACCAAGAAGGACACAGCTTCGCGGCCATCAATAATACGGTGATCATAGGATAAGGCCAGATACATCATTGGGCGAATTTCCACCTTGTCACCAATCGCAACAGGGCGCTTTTGAATCTTATGCATGCCCAAAATACCAGATTGTGGTGGGTTCAAAATCGGCGTTGACATCAAAGAGCCATAGACACCGCCATTTGAAATCGTAAAGGTGCCATTCATCATATCAGATGGGGATAATTTGCCATCTCTGGCACGCATCCCATAATCGGCCACTGTCTTTTCAATATCTGATAGGCTCATATCCTGTGCGTCTTTTAACACAGGCACGACAAGGCCTTGTGGTGTGCCAACTGCAACACCGATATTATAAAAATTCTTATAGACGATATCATCACCATGAATTTCGGCATTCACTGCTGGATATTCTTTTAATGCGGTGATGGCGGCTTTGACGAACAGCCCCATAAAGCCCAAACGTGCGCCATGATTTTTTTCAAAATCTTCTTTATATTCAGCGCGCAATTTCATCAATTCTGTCATATCAACCTCGTTAAAGGTTGTTAGCATAGCCGCATTATTCTGGGCTTCTTTCAGACGCTGGGCAATCATGCGGCGCAAGCGTGACATTGGCACACGCTCTTCTCTGGCATCATCTTTGCGCGGGGCAACAGGTGCAGAGACAGGTGCCGCCGCTGGTGCCGCTTTGCCTATGCCATTGGCGATGGCATTTTGGACATCTGATTTGGTTAATCTGCCATCTTTGCCTGTTGCGGGGATCGCGGCTGGGTTCAGGTTATTTTCTGTGATCAGACGACGCACTGCTGGTGATAAGGTCTGGTCCGCATTGGCAGCCGCAAGAGCAGGTGCCGCTGTTGGTGCTGGTGTAGCAGCAGGTGCTGGTGTAGCAGCAGGGGCTGGCGGTGACGCATCTGCCTTTGGGGCAACTGTTTTAGGAGCCGCATCTTTGGCAGGTGCCGAGCCCTCTGCCATTGTCGCAAGCAGAGCGCCCACTTCAACAGTATCACCTTCTTTTGCCACAATATCAGATAAGGTCCCATTCACAGGTGCTGGCACCTCCAACGTCACCTTGTCTGTTTCCAATTCAACCACAGGTTCATCTGCGGCGACGGCATCGCCTGCTTTTTTCATCCAGCGGGCAATGGTTGCTTCAACAACAGATTCTCCCAAAGCTGGTACTGTGATTTCAATTGCCATGACTTTTTCCCTTCCTAAGCCCGATCTTTGAATTCTTTACACAAATCACTTGGCCAAAGCGCCAGTTAACGCTTGATCAACCAATTGTGTTTGTTCTTTGTTATGACGTGATGCTGATCCTGTTGCAGGAGATGCAGCGGCATCACGTCCAGCATAATATGGTCGGCTGGCCTTCATTTTTGCAAAAGCCATAGATTGTTCGATATCATCGCGCACAAAATGCCATGCGCCCATATTTTTAGGCTCTTCTTGACACCACACCACTTCGACATTTGGCGTTTTGGAAAATATTCTGCCAAGCGTTTTCACAGCAAATGGATAAAGCTGTTCAACGCGAATAATCTTAACATTTTTTAAGCCTGCATCACGTCGTTTGGCTTCGATATCATAATAGACTTTGCCAGAACATAGCACGATGCGTTTCACATCTTTGTCTTTGATGCTGGTATCTGCGTCATCCAAAATACGGTGAAACGAGGTACCAGGCCCGAGATCTGCTAGATCAGAAATACATGATTTATGACGCAACAGAGATTTTGGCGTCATGATAATCAATGGCTTTCTGAAATCACGATTAAGCTGACGACGCAAAACATGGAAATAATTGGCAGGCGTTGAACAATTGACCACCTGCATATTATCTTCAGCACAAAGTTGCAAATAACGCTCAAGACGGGCAGAAGAATGTTCTGGGCCTTGGCCTTCATAACCATGTGGCAATAGCAGCACCAAACCGTTCATGCGCAGCCATTTTGCTTCACCTGATGAAATAAATTGATCGACAACCACCTGTGCGCCATTGGCAAAATCACCAAATTGGGCCTCCCACATCACAAGGGCATTTGGTTCTGCTTGCGCAAAGCCATATTCAAACCCCATCACAGATGCTTCTGATAAAGGAGAATCAATCACCTCAAAAGTGGCTTGATCATCTGAGAGATGCATCAAAGGTGTATGGCGCGCTTCTGAATTTTGATCAATAAAGACCGCATGACGCTGGCTGAAAGTGCCACGGCATGAATCTTGGCCAGATAGGCGAACAGGATTGCCATCCAGCAAAGTCGATCCAAAGGCCAAATGTTCTGCGGTGGCCCAATCAAGGCCTGTGCCATTTTTAATCGCTTTGGCACGCCCATCAAGAACACGTTGCAATTTGCTGTGGATGGTCATGCCCTCTGGCACTTTTGTCATCACTTTACCAATGGCACGCAGGCGATCTAAATCAACGGCAGTTTCCCCGCGCCTGTCTTCGCCACTTGCCACTTGCAGACCCGACCAAGACCCTTCAAGCCAATCAGCCTTATTTGGCTTGTAAGTTGCGCCAATTTCAAATTCTGATTCCAAATGCGCATTATGATTATCAATGATGGATTGCGCTTCATCTGCTGTCAGCACCCCTTCTTTGACAAGGCGATTACCATAAATTTCTCTGGTCGAAGGCTGTTTGGCAATTTGTTTATACATTTGCGGCTGTGTGAAAGACGGCTCATCACCTTCATTATGGCCAAAGCGGCGATAACAAAAGATATCCAACACCACATCAACACCAAAATTCTGGCGGAATTCGGTTGCAATGCGTGCAGCGTGAACCACAGCTTCGGCATCATCACCGTTCACATGCAAAATCGGTGCCATTACCATTTTTGCAACATCTGTTGGATAAGGGGATGAACGCGAATAATGCGGGCTTGTGGTAAAGCCAACTTGGTTATTCACAATGATATGAATGGTGCCACCTGTGCGATAGCCACGCAATGCAGAAAAAGCAAAGGTTTCAGCGACAACACCTTGACCAGCAAAAGCGGCATCACCATGCAATAGAACGCCTAACACCTCACGTCTATCTGTGTCATTGCGCTGTTCTTGCTTGGCGCGCACCCGCCCTGTCACAACAGGATCCACAATCTCAAGATGAGAGGGGTTCGGTGCCAATGATAAATGAATTTCATTCTCATCAAAGCTTCTGTCTGAAGATGCGCCCATATGATATTTCACATCACCAGAGCCGCCTGCTTCTTCTGGATTGGCAAGATTGCCCAAAAATTCAGATGTGATCGCACGGAATGGCTTGCTCATCACATTATTCAGCACATTCAAACGGCCGCGGTGCGCCATACCGACCACCACTTCTTTTAACCCCATCTGGCCGCCTCTTTTAAGGATTTGTTCCAAAGCAGGGATGACCGCTTCACCACCATCAAGGCCAAAGCGTTTGGTGCCGATATATTTTTTATGCAAAAACCGTTCAAAATTTTCGGCATGGACCAATTTTTCGAAAATCGCGACCTTGCCTCTTGTGGTAAATTCCGTGCGGTTATGGATGGCTTCCATACGTTCTTGAATCCACGCTTTTTGCGCAGGATCCTGAATATGCATAAATTCAACACCAATGGTCGAACAATAGGTCGCACGTAAAATATCCAAAATTTCATTTAAGGTCGCAATTTCATGGCCTAGCACGAAATTTATGAAAATAGGGCGGTCATAATCAGCCTCGCCAAACCCATAAGTCGCAGGATCTAATTCAGGGTGAATTTCTTTTTCCTGAAGACCCAGCGGATCAAGATCAGCCAATAGATGGCCTCTGATACGATAAGCGCGAATCAACATAATCGCACGAAGCGAATCAAGTGTCGCAGAACGAACATCACCTGCCAATAAGTCACGATTGCCTGCAATGCCTTTGGCAACCGCTTTGATTGAGGCATCCACATCATGTGCGCCAATGACTTGAGAGGCTTGCTTGCCCCAGCTTGGCCGCGCTTCAATTTCATCGGCCATGCTACCAATCGTGGCAAAATAGTCAGCCCATTGCGGGTCAACCGCACCAGGGTTTTCAGACCATGCTTTATGCATTTCTGCCAAAAATGTGGCGTTAGCACCTGAGAGAACTGTGCTGTCCATTTGCAATTTTCCCGCTGTCACTAAATTATTGTCAGTTATTCGAATTATTGCGTTAATGAAAGCCTAGCTGATCACCAAGCTTTCATCAATTTATCTTGTTTATTCTTCTTTATGATAAAAAACCTGCAATTGCCTTTTGAATCGCATTGCCAAGATCAGCTGGTGATTTTGCCATCACAA
This sequence comes from Puniceispirillaceae bacterium (SeqCode), assembly GCA_049889495.1. GTDB lineage: Bacteria > Pseudomonadota > Alphaproteobacteria > Puniceispirillales > Puniceispirillaceae > UBA685. Next base: position 14,504 of record JBMHDH010000026.1, read on the forward strand.
AGCCAGCTTGGCTCATCGCTTCAATTTTATCTGATGCCGCACCAGAGCCGCCAGCCACAATCGCACCAGCATGACCCATGCGTCTGCCTGGAGGTGCTGTTTGACCAGCGATGAAACCAGCAATTGGCTTTTTGTTCGGATGCGCGGCGTAATAAGCAGCAGCTTCTTCTTCGGCAGATCCGCCGATTTCGCCAATCATCACAATGGCTTCGGTTTGATCATCATTTAAAAACAGATCTAAACAATCAATAAAATTGGTGCCATTAACAGGGTCACCGCCAATACCAATACAGGTTGACTGACCAAGGCCAGCGGCTGTTGTTTGCGCCACCGCTTCATAAGTCAATGTGCCAGAACGTGACACAATACCGATTTTACCTGGCTGATGAATATGGCCTGGCATAATGCCAATTTTGCATTCACCAGGTGTGATAATGCCTGGGCAATTTGGCCCGATTAGACGGCTATTGCTGCCTTGCAAGGCACGCTTTACGGCCACCATATCCATCACAGGAATACCTTCGGTGATGCATACGATCAATTCAACGCCAGCTGAGATTGCTTCAAGAATCGAATCAGCTGCAAATGGCGGTGGCACGTAAATCACAGAGGCATTTGCTTGTGTTTCTGCCACAGCCTCAGCCACCGTGTTAAACACAGGCAAGCCCAAATGTGTTTGACCACCTTTGCCAGGTGTCACACCACCCACCATATTTGTGCCATAGGCAATGGCTTGTTCTGAATGGAAGGTGCCTTGTGCGCCTGTAAAGCCCTGACAGATCACTTTTGTGTCTTTATTTACCAATACTGACATTGCCCTTACGCCCCCTTCACAGCAGCCACAATTTTTTGTGCTGCATCTGCCAAATTATCTGCTGGAATAATTGCCAAGCCTGATTCGGCCATAATCTTTTTGCCATCTTCAACATTGGTACCTTCAAGACGCACAACCAGCGGCTTTGTCAGGCCCAAATCGCGTGCGGCATTAACCACCCCATCTGCAATGATATCGCAGCGCATAATGCCGCCAAAGATATTCACCAAAATGCCTTTTACATTGTCATCTGACAAAATGATTTTAAATGCTTCTGTTACCTTTTCGCGTGTCGCACTCCCCCCAACATCAAGGAAGTTGGCTGGCTCGCCGCCTTCTAGTTTGATGATGTCCATGGTTGCCATCGCAAGACCAGCGCCATTGACCATACAGCCAATATCGCCATCCAATTTGATATAGTTCAGATCAAATTCAGAGGCGCGCACTTCCGCAGGATCTTCTTCTGAAAAATCACGCAATTCCATGATATCTGGGTGACGATAAAGCGCATTATCATCAAAACCAATTTTGGCATCCAATGCCATCAAATCACCACTTCCTGTAACAACAAGCGGGTTAATTTCAATCATGGCTGCGTCTTTTTCACAAAAGGCACGGAAAATACCGCGTAAAAAGCTTGTTGCTTTCTTGGCTGTTGCGCCCTCTAGACCCAATTCATTGGCAATGCGGCGCACATGATGCGGCATCATACCCGTTGCAGGATCAATCGATAAGGTTAGAATTTTTTCTGGCGTGGCGGCTGCCACTTCTTCGATATCCATGCCGCCTTCGGTCGAGGCAATCACCGTGACTTGTGATGAGGTACGATCCACCAACAAAGACAAATATAATTCACGGGCAATATCACAGCCTTCTTCGATGTAAAGACGCTGCACTTCTTTGCCAGCTGGGCCTGTTTGATGTGTCACCAAAGTCATGCCAAGCATACGTTCTGCTTCGGCACGCACTTCTTCGATTGATTTAACAACTTTAACACCGCCTGCTTTGCCTCTACCGCCAGCGTGGATTTGGGCTTTTACAACTGTCACAGGGCCATTTAATTGCTCAGCAGCCGCCACAGCATCTTCAACAGAAAAAGCGGCAATGCCTCTGGCAACAGACACACCATAGTCAGCCAATAACGCTTTGGCCTGATGTTCATGGATATTCATAATTTATTTCCTACTTTATCTCACAAAAACGATTATGATATTTGGGGCTTGATTTAAATTTGAACGTCTGCCTTTGGGGCAGTCGCAAAATTTAAGTCAAAAAAAACGGGCTCAAGAAGAGACCCGTTCTGTAATTTCGTTCAATGTCTTTACCGCATTAACCGAATGATCAAACATGGCTTGTTCTTCATCATCCAATTCAATTTCAACAATGCGTTCCACACCATTGCCACCAAGGACAACAGGGACACCAACATACATGCCATCAAGGCCATAGGCACCATCAACATAAGCGGCACATGGCAAGACACGCTTTTTATCTTTCAAATAGGCTTCTGCCATTTCAATGGCTGATGAAGCTGGGGCATAAAAGGCAGATCCTGTTTTCAACAAACCGACGATTTCAGCACCGCCATCTCTGGTACGCTGAACGATCTGTGCGATCTTTTCTTCTGTTGACCAGCCCATCTTGATCAGATCTGGTACAGGAATACCAGCAACAGTGGAATAACGAACCAATGGCACCATGGTGTCGCCATGACCGCCAAGCACAAAGGCTGTGACATCTTGAACAGACACATTAAATTCTTCGGCAAGGAACAAGCGGAAACGCGCTGAATCCAAGACGCCAGCCATACCAACGATTTTATTTGTTGGCAATCCAGCGGCGCGCTGAAGCACACCCACCATCGCATCGAGCGGGTTTGTAATACAGATCACAAAAGCGTTCGGACAGTTATTTTTGATACCTTCACCAACCTGCTTCATCACTTTGGTGTTAATTTCAACCAAATCATCACGGCTCATGCCAGGCTTTCTTGCAACACCTGCTGTGACAATCACAACATCTGTATCTGCCAAGGCCGTATAATCATTGGCGCCAGATACAGCGGCGTTAAAGCCTTCAATTGGGCTGGCTTGCGCAATATCTAGCGCTTTGCCTTGTGGCACACCTTCAGCGATATCGAATAACACAATATCACCCATTTCTTTCAAGCCAGCGAGCAGGGCGAGCGTGCCGCCAATGTTACCAGAACCAATCAATGCAATTTTATTTCGTGCCATAATGCCCCCTTGGGATTTATCAAAGGTAATAAGTGATAATAGGTTTATAGGGCATGCGATAATCGCTGAAATATACCCCCCCGAAACGTGGCCTTTATTTACAAAATTTTTAGCCTAGAATCAAGAATATTTCGCTAGAATGTATTATTTTCGACGGTTTTTTTCTTAATTTTATTATCGTCTTTCACATGATCTCACTATGATTTATCACGTCTTCTGGCTATCCGCTATAGAGGCATCAGCTGAATAATTATCAGCCGAAAATTTATCAATTAAGACGTGTCATTTCTGATAAGCGTGAGATGGTCCTGTGAAATTCAAATGCCCATTGGCTGCCATGATAGAGATCTGTCATATCGGTTTGCGCAGTTGCGACAACAAAACGACCCCTGTCATATAGGGCGTCAATCAGCCACATAAAGCGACGCGCTTCATTTTGTTCTGCATCTCCTAGCCGCGGAATATCCGTAATGAACAATCCTGTCAGACGATCGGCTAGGGCAACATAGTCACGCGCTGCCAATGGCAAAGCGCAAAGCTCGTTAAAGGACGCCATCACAATGGCTTGTGCGGCGGTATCAAACACCACATCTCTGCCAGCCACGCGCACCGAAAGAGGTGCTATATCTGCGCCTTGTGTAAGGTGCGAAAATTGGGTTGCAAGCGTTGCTTTGTGATCTGTTGCTTCATCTGTGATATACCAGCGCGGCATAGTGGCAAGAAGGCGCGTGCGCCAATCATTACCATCTTGAATTTGGGTGATGATGCAATGATCTTTTAACTGATCAATAAAGGGCAAAAAACGGTCTCTATGCAGGCCATTTTCATAAAGATGATCAGGGTGACGATTCGAAGTCGCAACCACAATCACCCCTCGGGCAAATAACGAATCAAACAAACGTTTCAAAATCATAGCATCTGCGATATCGCGGACTTCCATTTCATCAAAACATAAGATTTTCGAGCCATCAGATAAGGATATGCCAGCTTGTGATACCGCATCATCTGCACCAGCTTGTCTGGCATCATTCATGGCATCATGTGCCATAACCATAAAATCATGAAAATGTAGCCGCTTGGCAGTTCCCGATGGCAAGCAATCGTAGAATAAATCCATCATCATGGATTTGCCACGGCCCACCCCACCATAAATATAAAGCCCAGAAATGGTATTTTGGCTTTTTTTGGGGCTGCGAAAAAGGTTCAAAAATTTTTTTGAGACTGATTTATGATGTTGGCTGATATGGGGCAACAGACGGTGATATAGCTGATCAAGCTGATCTATGATATCAGCCTGGCCTGCATCTTGCGATACCACGCCCTCATCAATCAACGCATCATATCTTTGTTGAGGTCCTGATGCGTTGCTTGTCATGATCATAAGACTTAATTCTGTGATGATTAATGTCTGGCCAGAACCTTTATGCGCTAGCCTTGGCGTTCCACCATAAGCTTTTTGATCTCGCCAATGGCTTTGCCAGGGTTCAAACCTTTTGGACAGGTTTGTGCGCAATTCATAATGGTATGGCAACGATATAGACGGAAAGGATCTTCCAAAGCATCAAGACGCTCGCCTGTATGGTCATCACGCGAATCAGCAATCCAGCGATAGGCTTGCAATAACACAGCTGGGCCTAGATATCTGTCACCATTCCACCAATAAGAGGGGCAAGATGTGGTACAGCTAAAGCACAACACGCATTCCCATAAGCCATCTAATTCAGCACGCTCTTCTGGTGATTGCTTTCTTTCTGTACCTTCTGGGGCTGGTGTTTCAGATTTTAACCAAGGCTGAATTGATGTTAATTGCGCATAAGCGTGGCTGAGATCTGGCACCAAATCTTTAACAACTGGCATATGTGGCAGAGGATAAATGGCCACATCACCTTTGACATCATCAATGGATTTCAAACAAGCCAGTGTATTTTGGCCATCAATATTCATCGAACAAGACCCGCAAATGCCTTCACGGCAAGAGCGTCTGAAGGTTACCGTGGAATCCACTTCATTTTTGATCTTAATCAGCGCATCAAGCACCATTGGGCCACAGCTATCTAAATCCACTTCGAACGTATCAAGACGTGGGTTTTGATCATCATCTGGCGACCAACGATAAAGCTGAAAGGTCTTGGTATTTGTCGCACCTTCTGGCGCGGCATGATGTTCGCCTTTCACTGGCTTTGAATTTTTTGGCAAAGTAAATTGAGCCATGATTGATTATCCCCGTATCAAAAAGCCTTAAAAGTGAAATTACCTTGATAAGTAAATTAATAGACACGTGCCACTGGTGGCACTGGTTCAATTTCATTTGTCAAAGTGGTCATCGTCACATCACGATATGCCAATTTTGATTGATTATTTTCATCAAGCCACATAACAGTATGCTTCATCCAATTATCATCATCGCGATCTGGAAAATCTTCATGCGCATGGGCGCCACGTGATTCTTTGCGCTGTTCTGCTGAACGCACAGTGACAAGCGCTTGTGACATTAGATTTTCAAGTTCTAGGGCTTCAACCAAATCTGTGTTCCACACAAGTGAGCGATCTGCGATGCCAATCTCACTCATCTGAGCGGCGATTTCATCCATTTCACGCACGCCTTCGGTTAGTGATTCGCCAGAGCGGAAAACAGCGGCATATTTTTGCATAGCCCGCTGCATATCAAGACGCAATTCACCAACCTGCACTTTGCCTTTTGTATGACGGACACGGTCAAAGCGATCTAGGATTTTATCTGTGGCAGAGCTATGTAAGGGCGCATGAGATGCCCCTGGTGTTAACACATCTGCGGCGCGGTGCGCTGCGGCGCGGCCAAAGACCACAATATCAAGAAGCGAATTGGTGCCCAAACGATTGGCCCCATGAACAGACACACAAGCTGCCTCGCCAATCGCCATCAAACCTTGGGCAACACGGTTTGGATCATCTGCGGTTGGTGACAACACCTCACCATGATAATTGGTCGGAATGCCGCCCATATTATAATGCACTGTTGGCAATACTGGAATCGGTTCTTTTGTGACATCAACACCACAGAAAATTTTGGCTGTTTCGGTGATGCCAGGCAATCTTTCATGCAAGGTTTCAGGCGAGATATGCTCTAGATGCAACATGATGTGGTCTTTATTTGGCCCCACACCACGGCCTTCGTTAATTTCCATCGTCATTGCGCGGCTTACAACATCACGGCTGGCCAAATCTTTGGCCGTTGGCGCATAACGTTCCATGAAACGTTCGCCTTCTGAATTGGTCAAATAGCCGCCTTCACCTCTGGCACCTTCGGTGATGAGAACACCTGCACCATAAACGCCTGTTGGGTGGAATTGCACAAATTCCATATCCTGCAATGGCAAGCCAGCACGCAATGCCATCGCATTGCCATCCCCTGTACAGGTATGGGCTGAGGTACATGAGAAATAAACGCGGCCATAACCGCCCGTGGCGAGCACCGTGCGCTGGCCCAAGAAACGATGGATAGAACCATCTTCCATTGATAAAGCAACAATGCCGCGGCAGCTGCCATCATCATCCATGATTAAATCAATGGCATAATATTCGACGAAAAATTCTGCTGAATGACGCAAACATTGCTGATAGAGCGTATGCAAAATCGCATGGCCTGTACGGTCAGCGGCGGCACAAGCACGGCGCGCCATTGACTTGCCATAATCAAGCGTATGACCGCCAAAAGGACGCTGGTAGATATTGCCTTCTTCAGTGCGCGAGAATGGCACACCATAATGTTCTAGTTCGATCACAGATGGAATCGCATTGCGGCACATATATTCAATAGCGTCTTGATCGCCTAGCCAATCAGAGCCTTTGACTGTGTCATACATATGAAAGCGCCAATTGTCACCTTCACCCATATTATTTAGCGCAGCCCCAATGCCACCTTGGGCAGCAACTGTATGAGAGCGGGTCGGAAAAACCTTTGTAATACAAGCGGTGCGCAAACCAGATGTTGCCATGCCAAGCGTTGCGCGCAATCCTGCGCCACCTGCGCCAACAACCACAACATCATAATGATGGTCGGTAATATCATATGCACTCATGTGAAATCCTCACTTTACGTTTATCTGCCTGCCGGACCCGATAACAATCTGCCTGCAGCCCTTCAGCCGTCTTACAGCGCTATCTTTAAGATAGAAAGAATTGCCAAAACGGCTAGTGCGAACAAAGCCATTTTCACAAAAATGATCAACGCCATACGCTGACCTTCTGATGATACATAATCTTCAAGCACAACTTGAAGCCCCATTGCCGCATGGTAAAAACCAACCAAAACCAGCAATAATAACAAAGATGCCACCAAAGGGTTGGCCATCAATGCCATCGCACCATCATAATCAAGCGTGCCAATCTGAGAAATAATTACTAAAGTGGCAATCATCAAAGGAACCATCGCAATCGCTGTGAGGCGTTGGTGCCACCAATGATGCAAACCTGATTTTGCAGACCCAAGACCACGAACTTTGGCCAAAGGTGTTTGCATGGAATTTGTTTTTTTCATAATCGCCCCCTGTTACGCCACATAAACAACAGCCCATAAAAGAGCTGTTAGGCCAATGGCCAGAGCAATGGTGATTTTGCCAGAGCGATAAACAGATTCGATTTCAAGACCGCGGCCTCTGTCCCAATTCAAATGGCGGATGCCATTACACATATGGTAAAACAGCGCAGCTGAATAGCCAAACAAGATCAACTGGCCCAATGGATGGCCCACAATCATCATGGCATAAGCATAAGAGTCTGGACCCCCAGCAAGTGCGACAAGCCAAATCGTCAGCAACAAAGTGCCAGATGATAAAATCACGCCCGTCATACGATGCGTGATAGACAACAGAGCAGGCAAAGGAAGCCTGTAGATCTGCAGATGCGGTGATAGTGGTCTAGCCTTCCCCATCAGGTGGTACTCCTGTAACAATGTTGCCTGATAACTATTGAAGGCGTTAAACCACAAAATGGTAATTTAATCAATGTGACAGGGGTTGATTTGATACTTTTTTGCCTAAATTAATGGCATTGTGATATCAGATGTTAACTTTGTTATAACGCTAAAGCCGAGCTTTTATGATCATTTCCATCCAATCATCTGTGCTATATGGCCATGTTGGCAATCAAGCTGCCTTGCCCATTTATCATGCGTGCGGTCATAACACAGCGCATCTTGATACCGTGCGGCTTGCTGCCCATCCTGGTTTTGGGACAAGCGCAAAAGCCTGTCTTTCGGCAGATGATCTGCAAAACATATTGGCTGATTATGTCACGTTAAAAGAGCGGCCAGCCATCTTGGCACTTCACATTGGTTATATTGGTCATGCTGATCAAATTGCGCCTTTGGCCGCCTTCATTACAACGCTTTGCCAAACACAAAAAGACGCCAATATGCCAACCCCGCTTATCATCATTGACCCTGTTTTTGGAGATGGCAATCACAGCTATGTCAGCGATGAAATCATCCGCCAAACCATCACACATCTTTTGCCCTTGGCAGATGTGATTACGCCAAATCAATTTGAATTATCTGTGTTATCTGGTGATAAGGCTGAAACATGTGAAGCGGCCATTGCCGCATTACAAGCCCTGCCAAATGTCACAGCGCGTTATCGGTGCCTGACAGGTTTTATCGATAAAGAGAACAAACTTTACGATTCGTTATGGCAAGATGGCGAATCCTATCATCACCCACAAGATATCCACCATGGGGTCAGCGGCGCAGGTGATGCCTTTGCCGCCCTATGGGTAAGCCATTTTTTAAAAGGGCATGACGCCATCTCATCTTTGCAAATCGCAAGTGATATCACCCATCATATGATTGCCAAAAGCAAAAGCCCGCTGACCTTGAATTTGGCAAGCGGGCTTCTGAAAATTAGCCAATAACAGATGATCTTGGGTGCGTGAAGTTAAGCGTTCCCGACCAAACCGCGTTCCACAACAAGTTCAGCAATCTGAACAGAGTTCAACGCGGCACCTTTGCGCAAATTATCTGACACACACCAGAATACTAGCCCATTTTCAACCGAAGGATCACGGCGCAAGCGGCTGATGAAAACCGCATCTTCGCCTGCGCATTCCACAGGTGTCACATAGCCTTCATTTTCCCGATGATCAATCACAGATATGCCATCTGCTTCGCGCAGCAATTCGCGTGCCTCTGCCTCATCAAATGGCTTATCCATCTCAACAAATACAGCTTCACTATGGCCGATAAAGACAGGGATACGCACCGCATGGGCAATCACCTCAATAGACGGATCCATGATCTTTTTGGTCTCAGCGCGCATTTTCCATTCTTCTTTGGTGAAGCCATCATCCAAGAACACATCAATATGCGGAATGGCATTAAAGGCGATCTGTTTTGTGAATTTTTCAGGCTGAACCTCGTCATTCACATAAATGCCTTTGGTCTGGCGAAATAATTCATCCATCCCCGCTTGACCCGCACCTGAAGTCGCCTGATAGGTGGAAACAAGCGCACGGCGCACACCATAAGCGTCATGCAATGGCTTTAATGCCACCACAAGCTGTGCGGTTGAACAATTGGGATTGGCAATGATATTGCGCCCACCATTTTTAATCAGGCAACCATCAGCCGCAGGGCCATTAACCTCTGGCACAATCAACGGCACATCGTCATCCATACGAAAGGCAGAAGAATTATCAATCACAATACAACCAGCCGCACCTGCTTTATCAGCATAGGCTTTTGAGGTATCACCACCAGCTGAGAACAACGCAATATGCGCCTTTGAAAAATCAAAATTCTCCAGCGCTTCGACTTTCAAAATCTCATCATCGCCATAAGAGATTTCACGGCCCACAGATTTGCGAGATGCCAACGCATAGACCTTATCAGCGGGAAAGCCGCGTTCTGCCAATGTCTTTAACATTTCTCTGCCAACCGCCCCTGTGGCGCCAGCAACTGCTACATTATAACCCATGATTATTTGTCCTTTTTATTGCTTGGCTTAACGCGCGAGCTGATCAAGCGCATCAAGCACGGCCTTGGTCATGCCATCCGTGCCAACCTGTTCGCACCCATCAGCCATGATATCGCCTGTGCGTTTGCCAGATGCCAAGGCTTTTGCCACCGCTTCTTCTACCAAATCAGCTTCGGCACCTTGGTCAAATGAATAACGAAGCATCATCGCAAAGCTCAAGAATTGTGCCAATGGGTTTGCCAAATTTTGGCCTGCAATATCAGGGGCTGACCCATGAACTGGCTCATAAAGTGCTTTGCGCATCCCTGTGGCTTCATCGACCGCACCAAGAGAGGCAGATGGCAACATGCCAAGCGAGCCTGTTAACATTGCCGCACAATCTGAGAGCAAATCACCAAATAGATTATCTGTGACAATCACATCAAATTGTTTCGGGTAACGCACCAATTGCATCGCGCAATTATCGGCATACATATGGCTTAATTCAACGCCAGCCCCTTCGGCTTCATGCAAGGCTGTCATCACTTCACGCCATAGCACGCCAGAATGCATCACATTTGATTTTTCAACAGATGTCATTTTGCCGTTACGCTTGCGCGCTAGATCAAGGCCAACACGGCCAATACGCTGGATCTCACCTGTGGTATAAAGATTGGTATCATAGCCTTTCTTTGTGCCATCAGCCAAAGTTTCAATGCCACGTGGTTCTGCAAAATAAGACCCGCCTGTTAATTCACGCAAGATCATAATATCAAGCCCAGACACCACATCTGGCTTTAGAGTTGAGGCTTCGACCAACGGGGGGAACACCATCGCAGGGCGCAAATTGGCAAATAATTCCATTTCTTTGCGCAATGCCAAAAGACCGCGTTCAGGCTTTAATTCAAATGGCAAAACATCATATTGTGGGCCACCAACTGCGCCAAATAACACCGCATCCATACCCATGGCATCTGCCAATGTTTCATCTTTCAAGGGGGTGCCATATTTATCATATGCCGCGCCGCCTACCTCATCTTCAGAGATATCGAAATCAAGAGATTTATGTTTGGCAAGCCAATCAATCAATTTCAAATTCGCAGCCATTACCTCTTTGCCGATGCCATCACCAGGCAAAATCATCACTTTACGATTTGATCCCATTATCTTTGTCCTTTGTCCGTCTTTCATAAAAAAAGGGGCCGGTATGGTGCTGGCCCCTTTGTAACAGCGATGCGATTATCGCTTTATCACTTATAGCCAGGGATGAGATGATTGACGCGTCTCTTCATAAGCGGTAATCGTCTCTGATTTTTCCATCGTTAGGCCAATATCATCTAGACCATCTAGCAAACATTGTTTGCGGAATGGGTCTATGTCAAATGACACAACAGGGCCATTGGGTCGCGTGATTGTTTGCGCAACCAAATCCACAGATAATTCTGGGTTTTCGGCATCTTTCGCATCAGCCATCAGCGCGTCTCTGTCTTCTGCGCTGACTTTGATTGGCAAAATCCCGTTTTTGAAACAGTTATTGTAAAAAATATCAGCAAAGCTTGTAGAAATCACACAACGAATGCCAAAATCAAGCAACGCCCATGGCGCATGTTCACGTGATGAGCCACAACCAAAATTATCACCAGCGACAATGATTTGGGCGCCACGATAAGCTGGCTTATTCAAAATGAAATCTGAAATCTCACCGCCATCATTATCAAAGCGCATTTCATGAAACAGATTGGCACCAAGACCTGAACGTTTGATGGTTTTCAAAAATTGTTTTGGGATAATCATATCAGTATCGATATTCATGATTTCCATAGGTGCCGCAACACCAGTCAGTTGATCAAATTTTTGCATCTTATTACGGCCTTTTCTCTTAAGAGGTCATATCTCTGACATCAGTCAGATAGCCTGTGATGGCGGCGGCCACTGCCATTTGCGGGCTGACAAGATGTGTTCTGCCACCGCGGCCTTGGCGACCTTCGAAATTACGATTTGACGTAGAGGCACAACGTTCCCCATCTGACAATTTATCAGCATTCATCGCCAAACACATGGAACAACCAGGTTCACGCCATTCAAAACCAGCTGAGGTAAAGATCTTATCAAGGCCTTCGGCTTCGGCTTGTTCTTTGACCAAGCCAGACCCTGGCACAACCATTGCCCGCATCCCATCAGCCACCTTGCGGCCATCAGCCACAGAAGCTGCCGCACGCAAATCTTCGATACGGCTATTGGTGCATGAGCCGATAAAGACAGTATCAACTTTGATATCTGTTAGCTTTTGACCAGCTGTTAGGCCCATATAGTCAATGGCGCGTTCAATTTTGGCTTTGGTTGCCGCATCTGAAATCTTTGCAGGATCAGGCACTGTACCATCAATCGCAAGCGCATCTTCTGGGCTTGTGCCCCATGTCACTGTTGGCTTGATATCAGCGGCATTTAATACCACTTCTTTATCATAGCTCGCGCCTTCATCAGATGGCAGAGTTTTCCACCAAGCAATCGCCTTTTCAAGCATCTCACCCTTTGGCGCCATTGGCTTATCTTGCAGATAGGCAAATGTCTTTTCATCTGGTGCAATCATACCCGCACGTGCGCCAGCTTCGATGGCCATGTTACAGACAGTCATGCGACCTTCCATAGACAAGGCTTCGATGGCCTCGCCCGCAAATTCAATCACATGACCTGTGCCGCCTGCTGTGCCGATCTCACCAATAATGGCCAACACAATATCTTTGGCTGTGACCAAGGGGCCAACTGTGCCTTTGACTGTGATTCGCATATTTTTCGCAGGTTGCTGGATCAAGGTTTGCGTCGCCAACACATGTTCCACCTCAGAGGTGCCAATGCCAAAGGCAAGCGCGCCAAATGCGCCATGAGTGGCAGTATGCGAATCACCACAAACAATGGTCATACCAGGCTGTGTGAACCCTTGTTCTGGGCCGATCACATGAACAATGCCTTGGCGGATATCATTCATCGCGAAATAAGGCACACCAAATTCAGCGGCATTGGCTTCCAATGTTTCCACTTGGATGCGTGATTCTTCATCAGCGATGCCAGATGATCTGTCGGTTGTTGGGACATTGTGATCAGCCACGGCCAATGTGCGGCTTGTGTCTTTCACAGAACGACCAGCATTGCGCAACCCTTCAAAGGCTTGCGGGCTTGTCACTTCATGGACAAGGTGGCGATCAATATAGATAAGCGCAGAGCCATCATCAGATGAATGGACCAAATGCGCGTCCCAGATTTTGTCGAATAATGTCTTTGGTGCGGACATAACAGAAGACCTCCTTATATGGTCTGATCCGCGGGGCAGCAGCCTTGCAAGTATCAGGCCAGAGGCCTTCTATATATAGTGCAAATTAAGAGGCTGCTGAACCGCTTTGTCTTGTCTTTTCAGCAATACGAGCCGCCTTACCAGTACGGCCACGCAAATAGTAAAGCTTGGCGCGACGTACACGACCACGGCGCAATACTTCAATATTTTGTACATTTGGTGAATAAAGCGGAAAGATACGCTCTACGCCTTCACCATATGAGATCTTGCGAACGGTAAAAGATGAGCTGATGCCCTTATTTTTACGCGCAATGCAAACACCTTCAAATGCCTGTACACGCTCACGGCTGCCTTCGACAACACGTACGCTTACACGCAATGTATCGCCAGCGCCAAATTCTGGTACAGGGCGTTGTTCTGTTGAGGCCGCGATCGCGTCTTGGCCAATTTGGTCTATGATGTTCATCTTACCATCTCCCCTATCTTGGGTTCTTCAGGTGGCTCTTTTGACAGACAGCACCCTGTTTTGTCAACTTTTATCGCCACTATTTGTTACATTCTTTGTCAAAAAACGTTCCCACAGGTCTGGGCGACGCTCTTTGGTGATTTGTTTTGACTGATCTGCGCGCCAGTCAGCGATTTTTTTATGATGACCAGATGCCAGAATATCTGGCGCTGATCGGCCCTGCCACGCGCGTGGCTGAGTATAGAGATCATGCTCAAGCAGGCCTGTCTCAAAGCTCTCTTCAAGATGGCCAATTTCCTTGCCCATCACACCAGCTTGCAATCTGATAATCGCATCAAGCATGATCTGCGCGGCAAGCTCACCCCCTGATAAGATATAATCCCCTACAGAGACTTCCATCAGCTGATGATGATCAATTACCCTTTGATCAAGCCCTTCATAACGCCCGCACACAATGACCATGCCATCATCTTGCGCCAGCTCTCTGACAAGGGCTTGCGATAAGGGCACACCACGTGGTGACATATAGACCCGCTTGCCAGGCTTATCAGCCACATCATCCAAAGCCGCAGAGACCACATCAGGGCGAAGCACCATCCCATGACCACCGCCAAGCGGCGTATCGTCAACGGTTTTATGCTTGTCCCTTGCATAATCACGAATGTTGCGCACATCAAGAGACCAAATCCCTTGTTGCAAGGCGCGCCCAGCCAATGATTGGCCCAACGTCGCAGGAAACATGTCAGGAAACAGCGTCAGGATGGTTGCCTGAAAGCTGTTAATCTTGGGCTTTGGCCCTTTGATCTTTGCCCCTTTGATCTTTGCCATGTCCTTTTTTGCGTTTGTCATTGTGATCATCAAGCCAAGTTTCTGCCACATCCATTGTGATGGTTTGTGTCCCTTCATCAATGATCGGGTCATAAGCATCACCAAATGGTAACATCAAGCTTGTCTTTCGGCCTCCTATTTTACCGTCAGCATTTTTACCGTCTGGCATCACTTCAATCAGCGTACCAGCGCCAAAATCATGAATGCCAATCACAACACCAATGGCCTGAATTTGCGCACTATCTGATGACTGGTCTGATGGCTGATCTGTTGTGATCAGCCTAGCAAGCAAAGTGAAATCCATCAAATCTGCATGATAGATTTCATCTTCATCACTTTGTGGCAAAAGCGCTCTGTCAATATAAAGCAACTCACCGCGCAATGATTCTGCATGATTACGGCTTGTCACTTCTTTTGCAGAGCAAAGCACAAAGCCTTTTGCTTGGCTGTGGGCCCGCAGTGATAACAGGGTGCCATCTTTCAATGAAACCGGACCATAATCAGCGATGGCCAGAGGATCGTCTCCAAAAGCCTTCACCTTAAATTGGCCTTTAATGCCATGTGCTGCGGCGACCGCACCCATTTCAATGCGCTTATCTGCCATAAAATTGGCTTACTCAGATGCCTCTTCAGCAGGGGCCTCTTCAGCAGGAGCCTCTTCAGCAGGGGCTTCCTCAGCAGGCGCAGCTTCAGCTTCAGCAGCAGCAGCGGCTTCGGCCTCAGCGGCGGCGGCGGCTTCAGCAGCAGCTTCGGCTTCAGCAGCTTCTTTTTCAGCGCGCTTTTTGCCTGGTGCTGATTTCTTTGGCTGATCACGCGTTTCAACTTTTGCCATCATTTCGATTGATGAAAGAAGCTTTTGTACACGCTCAGTGGCTTGTGCCCCTTGGCCCAACCAATAAGCAATACGTTCGCCATTCACAACCAAACGCTGGTCATTATCTTTGGCAACCATTGGGTTATAATGGCCCACTTTTTCTACATAGCGGCCGTCACGCGGGGCTGATGCTTCTGCCACAACGATACGGTAAAAAGGACGCTTTTTTGCGCCGCCACGTGCCAATCTGATTTTCAATGCCATTTTATTTTCCCTTCATGACTATCAAAAAAATAAACTTACTATTTCTTTTTCTTTGGCTTACCACCGCGGCTTCCCAAACCAGGAAGTCCACCAGATAAGCCACCAAGGCCTGGCATACCACCAAGGCCCCCTTTTCCAAGCAAATCACCGCCCATGCCAGATGGCATTTTTGCGGCCAATTGCTTCATTGCTTCAGGATCCATTTGCGGCATACCGCCAGCAGATGGCATGCCACCGCCGCCGCCAAGGCCGCCCATCATCGCCTTAAGACCAGCCGCACCAGCTTTTGAGCCCATGCGCTTCATCATCTTGGCCATTTCCTGATATTGTTTCACCAGCTTGTTCACATCCTGCACGCTTGTGCCAGAACCAGCCGCGATACGTTTGCGCCGCGAGGCATTTAACAAGCCAACACTGCGTCTTTCTTTTTTGGTCATCGACAAGATAATCGCCTCTTGTCGTTTCAACATGCTGTCATCCATGCCAGCAGCATTTAATTGCTTTTGCATTTTGCCAATGCCAGGCAACATGCCCAAAATGCCAGAAAGTCCGCCCATCTTTTGCAATTGACGCAATTGATTTAAAAAATCATCCATGTCGAATTTGCCAGCCGCCATACGCTTTGCCATGCGCATTGCTTCTTCTTCTTCAATGGCAGCCGCCGCTTTTTCAACAAGCGCAACAACATCACCCATATCAAGAATGCGGCCTGCAAGGCGATCTGGTACAAATTCTTCTAGCGCATCCTGTTTTTCACCAACACCCACATATTTAATTGGCATGCCAGTGACATGACGCATCGACAAGGCAGCACCGCCACGCGAATCACCATCCATCCGTGTTAATACAATGCCTGTGACACCAATTTGTTCATGGAAGGCTGTGGCGGTATTAACCGCATCTTGACCTGTCAGTGCATCAGCGACCAATAACACTTCATGCGGGCGGGTTGCGGCTTTGATATCACGCAATTCTGCCATCAAATCATCATCAATTGACAAACGGCCAGCGGTATCAAGGATCACCACATCATAGCCTTGCAATTGACCCATTTGCAGGGCGCGTTTTGCCAATTGTAATGGGGTTTCTGTATCAGCTTCTGGCAGAACGCCAACCTCAGCTTGTTCCGCCAATAAGCGCAGTTGTTCGCGCGCCGCAGGGCGTGTCATATCAAGTGATGCGACCATCACTTTTTTCTTGTTTTTTTCTTTTAGACGCAGGGCCAGCTTACCAGCCGTTGTGGTTTTACCTGACCCTTGCAAACCTGTCATCAAAATGACAGCTGGCGGCGCTACGTCAACAGCCAATGGCGCAGCATCGCCGCCAAGCATATCCACCAAACCATCATGAACGATTTTGATCACTTGTTGATCAGGGCGCACAGAGCGAATAGAGGCGGCACCAATCGCTTTTTCTTTGATAGAAGCTATGAAATGTTTAGCAACAGGCAAGGAGACATCAGCTTCAAGCAACGCCAAACGCACCTCACGAAGGGCAGCTTCAACATCACTTTCGCTGAGGCTACCTTTGCGAGATAATCCGTCAAAAACGGATTGGAATTTGTCTTTCAGCTGGTCAAACATGCCAGAAGTAATCCTTATATCTTTATCCGATATATCTTTATAAGGGCAAACATCACGTTAAAAAAACCCCAACCAAAAACGCGCCCGTGCTCGAAAACTTCAAGGACGGACGGAACCCGCTAGGGTCATATGGTCAGACGATGTCTGCTTGTTGCCAAGCTTATAGCCAAATAAGTGGCAAAATGTCAAGCAGATCTGCTTATCTGAACAAATGCGTTTGGCAAAATAGGCTGCATCAGCTCTGCTTTGACTTTGCGCGCCAATCTGTGCGACATCTATTGCCATAAGTAAGCAAAGCAAGTGACAACATGTCATTTCAAGCAGAAGTGGGGCGGTATGTTTTTCTGGTTATCAAAAATAATGGCGGTTTTATTAGAACCTGTTTTTCACAGCTTGATTCTGCTTGGGCTTGGGCTGTTATTGAAAAAGATCGTAAGCTATCGCAAAAAAGGGATCTATGCCACGCGCCATGGCGGCTCTTTTCTTACAAAACTAGCGTCATTCATGATTGGCTTTGGTGTTTTATTGCCTGTCTTCTACAGCTTTGTACCACCAGCCCAAATGATTATGCGTCACATTGAAGGCCCGCAAACTGCGCTTGATTGGCCCATGCCAGATCATCTTGATGGAATCATTATCCTGGGGGGTCATGCCGAAGGGGGCGCGATTGCCACGACAAGAAAGCAAGGCCAGTTAAATGGCGCAGCTGAACGCTTTATCGCAGGCCTTAGCCTTGCCACCTATTATCCAGATGTGCCTGTGGTGTTTTCTGGCATGTCAGGTCATTTAAATCACCGCGGCTGGAGCGAAGCAGATTCAATACGCAATTTGCTGTCACAAATGCAAATATCATCTGATTCTATTTTCTTTGAAGAGACATCACGCAATAGTTATGAGAATGCGGTTGAAACAAAAATATTATTGCAACCCACCCCTGACGGGCACTATTTGCTGGTGACATCTGCCAGTCATATGCCGCGCGCTCGTGCAAGTTTTCGTGCAGCAGGCTGGCCAGAAATGCTGGCTTACCGCGTTGATTATTTATCCCCCACAACAGGCGCAAGCCATCTGTTTCATGCCAGCACAGGCTTTGCTATTTGGCGACGCATTTATCATGAGACTATTGGCATGATGGTCTATCTTGCAACAGGCCGCGCCACATTAAAAGATGGTTAAGGTAGCGCGTGGCCGCTAGCCTTCCTCTCTATTATTTGGCTTCTTGCGTATCAGGTAGGGCTTCGACAGGCACACCCACCAAGGCGGCGGCAAATTCATCAGCTTGGAAATTTTCAAGATCATCTGCGCTTTCACCAACACCCACCATGTGAACAGGCAAACCAAATTGATCAGCCAAAGTCACAACAATGCCGCCCTTGGCAGAGCCATCTAATTTGGTGATGATCATGCCTGTTAATTTGGCAACATCTGAAAAAGCTTTGGTTTGTGAAATGGCATTTTGCCCGACGGTACCATCTAGGACAATGATGCTGTCATGCGGCGCTGTGTCATCAAATTTGCCAATCACACGGTGAATTTTTGCCAATTCTTCCATTAATTCTGTGCGATTTTGCAAACGACCAGCGGTATCAATAATCAGTAAATCAGTGCCAGTTTGATTGGCTTTTTCCATGGCCTGATAGGCCAAGGCCGCGGCATCTGCACCTGGCGCACCTGAAATGACAGGCGTATCAGTGCGCAGGCCCCAGCCTTGTAATTGTTCAGTGGCGGCGGCACGAAAGGTATCACCTGCGGCCAACATGACGCTTTTGCCTTGATCTTGAAAGCGGCGTGCCAGCTTGCCACAAGTCGTTGTTTTGCCAGAACCATTCACCCCCACAAGCAAAATCACATGCGGGCGCTTTTCATCATCAATCACCAATGGTTTTTCAGCTGGCAAAAGCCTGTCACGCAATAGGCCAGCCAGAGCCCCGCGCCATAAATGATCATCTGATGTGGTATCATCATCTGCTTTTTGCAATTTCATCGATCCCAGCGTCTCAGCCAATTGCGCAGATACAGATGGCCCAATGTCTGAGGCAATTAAGGCATCTTCCAAATCTTCGAGATCTGAGGCATCAATTTTTTTTGAGGAGAAAAGGCCTGTTAAGCTATCCGTCATTTTTGATGAGGATTTTTTCAGACCCTTTGTCAGTTTCTGGAACCAGCTCATGAAACCTGTCTTTCTGCTATCAAATAATCACCGTCACGCTTCATCAGGCGAACCGATATAATATCACCAGACGCCACCAAATCATCACCTGATAATCTGACTTTGGCAAAATTACGCAAATGCCCATGATTGCCTTTTTCAACCAGCATTTCATCACATGTGCCAACCAGCCTATCTAATGTGCCAGATAACAAGCTTTGGCCAAGCATGCGCAATTCTTTTGACCGTGATTTGATTATCTGGCCTGGCAGCTGTGGTAATTTCGCAGCAGGCGTGCCTTCACGCGGCGAATAGCCAAAGACATGAAGAAGCGGAATGTCACATTGTTGCAACAAATCAAGGCTTGATTGATGGGCCACATCATCTTCGGTGGGAAAGCCAGCAATCATATCAGCGCCAAAGACCACATCAGGGCGCAGACGGCGCGCTTGTTCGACAAATCGCACAACATCACGCGCCAGATGGCGACGCTTCATCCGCTTCAAAATTAAATCATCACCATGTTGCACAGATAAATGCAAATGCGGCATTAATCGCGGCTCATTGGCAAGCGCATCCATCAGATGATGATCTGGTTCAGCAGGATCAATTGATGATAAGCGCAAACGTGGCAATTCTGGCACATGTTTTAAGATTTGTTTGACCAATTGGCCCAAGCGCGGTTTGTCTGGCAAATCGCTGCCCCAGCTGGTGATATCAACCCCTGTCAACACCACTTCATTGGTGCCAGATGCGACCAATTTGCGAACAGATTCTACCACAGCACCACTGCCAACAGACCGCGAGGGGCCTCTGCCATAGGGGATGATGCAAAAGGTACAACGGTGATCACAACCTTGCTGAACCTGAAGAAAGGCTCTGGTATGATCGTCAAATTCGTCAATGAAATGGCTTGCGGTTTCTCTGATTTCCATCACATCGCTGACATGGACAGGGGCCAATAGCCCGTCACTTAACGAATGCCAACTAGCAGGATCTAGCTTATCATGATTGCCTATCACATGATCCACTTCTGGCAAATTTGACCAACTGGCAGGATCAATTTGGGCCGCACAACCTGTTACAATGATTTTGGCATCTGGCTTTTCGCGGCGCCATTTGCGAATCGATTGGCGCGCTTGTTTTTCAGCTTCTTGTGTAACCGCACAAGTATTGATGATAATCGCATCTGATAATCCTGCGTCATGGGCGTGATTGCGCACAACCTCAGATTCCCAAATATTCAATCGGCACCCAAAGGTTTCAACTTGTGGACGATTTGAACTCATGCCAGACATAAACCCTTTGTTATAGCGCCTGATTATGCGCCTGATGATCGCTCAGATTGGGCTTTTGCAAACGCCTCTGCCAAATCACCAGATAACACACCTTCATAACTCAACGAAGCTGGCCCACGCATCAAGACATGGCCATTATGTGATCCTGTATCTTCTTGCCATTCAATGAATAACGAGCCGCCATCTAGCACCACTTCAACATGCCTTTGCGTTAAACCGCGCCGACAGGCCGCAACAGCAACAGCACATGCCCCAGACCCGCAAGCACGCGTGATCCCAACGCCGCGTTCAAAAACACGCATTCTGATTTTGTTGTCACTGATCACATGCGCAAATGAGATATTGGCCGCTTGTGGGAAGATCGCAAATCTCTCTAGCGCTGCGCCGCGGCGTGCCACATCAACCTTGTCTGCATCTTCGACAAATAACACCGCATGCGGATTACCCATGGAAAGACAAACCGCCGTGATATCTTCAAGAGGTGATAAATCAACATCAAGGGTATCCATCTCATGCGATAGTGGCACATCTTGCCAGCCAAGCATCGCAGGGCCCATATCCACCTCGATTAAATCATCAATCAAGCGCGCTGTTAAATGACCTGCCATTGTTTCGATAATCACATCATTTTTGTCTGTTTCTGCCATGATCAAAGAGGCAACACAACGCGTGCCATTGCCGCATGCACCTGTATGACTGCCATCTTGATTGCGCATATCTAAATAGACATCGCCGCCTTCTTTGGCATCACGCAAAATCATAATCTGATCACAGCCAATGCCCATTTGCCGATCAGCCAGCAATCTTGCGACTGTTTCATCCAATGTGAAATCACCCATCGGACCATTGGCGCGCGCATCTAGAACAATGAAATCATTGCCTAGGCCATGCATTTTTAAAAAGGGCATTTTTAAAAAGGGCATCTTTAAATCGGGCATCTGTGTCATGACACGCCTATGGTAAAAAATGGGATCAAGCAGCTTATCTGCCAGCCTTATAACACATTATGACAAGATAAGGGAAATCGGCACATGATCAGATGGTTTTTCCCACCCTCTCGCAGGGGCAAAAATCTCTGCTTTTGTGACAGTATCTTTGATATCTTGGCTGACAAAAATATGGTCAAGGCGGCGGCCGCGATTGCTGGCAAGATAATCACGCGCGCGGTAAGACCACCAGCTATATAGGATTTCATCTGGCCCAAAATAACGGCGCATCGCGTCATCCCAGCCCCCTTTTTCAATCAAAGCCAGTAATTTTTCACGCTCAATATCCGTATGGCTGACCACTTTACGAAGCTGTTTTGTGGACCAGACATCTTCTGCCAAAGGTGCGATATTCAAATCACCTAGCATCACTGCTTTTTCAGGTGGTGTTTTGGCAAAATAGTCTGTGACCTCATTCACAAAATCCAGCTTATGGCCAAATTTCGGATTTTCATCTCGATCTGGAATATCACCGCCAGCAGGAATGTAAAAATTATGAATGCGAATGCCATTGGCTGTGGCGGCAATATGGCGGCAATCTTCTTTACCAGCCCATAATTCAAACGACACATCACTTAACGGGATGCGTGATAATATCGCGACCCCATTATAGGATTTTTCACCACGATAGGCCTGATGCGGATAACCAAGCTCTGCAATCGCATCTGACGGAAATTGCGCATCTTGGCATTTTGTTTCCTGCAGGCAAATCACATCAGGCGAGACCTGTTTCATCACATCCGCCAATAAGGGCAGGCGCAAACGAACCGAATTAATATTCCAGCTGGTAATTTTCATAAATAAACTTTCATGAGATCAAATTGAGTTAATTATCGCCTTGTGGGGATGAATAAGGCGGCAAGGCAAATAAGAAATTATTGAATGTTTCGCCATAGCGTGGATTTTGCAACGTGACTTTGGTGGTCACACCAACCGCATCTTCGATAATCCAGCGACGCAACGCAAAAGGGGTCTCGCTAAATTCCAAGGTCAAAGAGCCCGCCGCCTCGCCTGTTTCTTGTTCAAGCGTGATTGAGATAACGCCGTTTTCCACTTGTGAGATGGTATTAAATTTTTTGGACCGAAGCTGAATATCCTCTTGCAGCATCGGCGCAAAGGGCGTTGAGCCAATGGGATAGCTATTGACCTGTTTTTTGGCCCCTTCATCAACATGCAGCCAGCCTTGCGAGACTATCAATGCCACCTTGCCATCGCCATCATATTGCAAACGCATCTGCGACGGGCGCCGCAAATAGAGGGTGCCAGTTGCAGCACTGCCATCTGATGCAATTTGGGTAAATTCTGCCTTTAAGGTTGTGATTTTTTCAAACCATCTTTCAGCTTGTGAAATCACATCCCCATAAGCAGGGCGCAAGGCGAAATACATGACACAAAAACCCAGACAAAAGACCTGCCAAATGCCCAGCTTAAATACAGGTAAGATCGATTTGTTACTCTTGGTCATTTTGCAACAACACCTCTCTTTTGCCAACATGATTGGCTTTGCTGATGATGCCAGCTGATTCCATTTCTTCGATGATGGTCGCGGCGCGGTTATAACCAATTTTCAAATGGCGTTGCACAAAGCTGGTGGACGCTTTTTGTTCGCGCACAACCAAGGCGACCGCTTGATCATAAAGTGATTCGCCTGTTGGCTGTGGCACCCCGCCAGCCCCAGCGGCAGTGGCATCATCTTCTGCTTCTGCTGTGACTCTATCATCATATTCAGGCTCTCCTTGGGCACGCAAGAAATCGGCCACTTTTTCAACTTCTCTGTCTTCCATAAACGGGCCATGCACACGTTTAATGCGTCCCCCATTTTCCAAGAACAACATATCACCACGGCCAAGCAATTGTTCTGCGCCTTGCTCTCCTAAGATGGTGCGGCTGTCAATTTTTGAGGTCACGGAAAATGAAATACGTGTTGGGAAATTGGCTTTGATGGTGCCTGTGATCACATCAACAGACGGGCGCTGTGTTGCCATAATCACATGAATACCAGCGGCACGCGCCATTTGGGCCAACCGTTGCACGGCAGCTTCGATATCCTTGCCAGCCACCAACATCAAATCAGCGACCTCATCAATAATCACAACAATGAATGGCAATGGTGCCAAATCCAAAATTTGTTCTTCAAAAACAGGCTTGCCTGTTTCGGCATCAAAGCCTGTTTGAACACGCCTTGTTAACACCTCGCCTGCTTCTCTTGCTTCGCGCAATCTTTCATTATAGCCCGTGATATTACGCACACCCAATTTCGACATATTGAAATAGCGGGTTTCCATCTCGCGCACAGCCCATTTCAGCGATGTCACTGCCTTAGAGGGGTCTGTCACAACAGGGGATAAAAGATGCGGAATGCCATCATACACAGATAATTCTAGCATTTTTGGATCAATCATAATCAGCCGACAAGTTTCAGGCGTATGGCGATAAAGCAATGATAAAATCATGGCATTAATCCCAACTGATTTCCCTGAACCTGTGGTACCTGCGACCAATAGATGTGGCATCTTTGCCAAATCGGTAACAACAGGCGCCCCCGCGATATCTTTGCCCAGACAAATCGGCAAAGCATCTGTGTTTTCTGTCCAGACAGGATCATCCATGATATCGCGAAGCAGCACCGTATCACGGCTTTTATTTGGCATTTCAATACCAATGATATTGTGACCTGGCACAACAGCAACACGCACCGATAAAGCCGACATAGAACGCGCAATATCATCTGCTAGCGCGATCACTCTTTGAGATTTTGTGCCAGCGGCTGGGTTTAATCCATAGCGCGTTACCACAGGGCCATAGGCCACATCCTTGATTTCGCCATTCACACCAAAATCACCAAGCACCTCTTCTAGCGCGGTGGCGTTTTCTTGCAATACCGCATCCCCTGGCCCTTCTGATGCTTTTGACGGCGGCTTTAATAAATTAGGAGATGGCAAGCGAAAGCCAGAGCTTGATTCAAAATCAAAGCTAGTCTGATTTGTTTTGCCTGTTTTTGTGTTTCCTGTTTTGCCTTTGGCAGATGATGCCGCCTCATTCCCAGCTAGGCTGACATCTGCCCCTGGCACCAATACAGGCTCTGTGCGAATGGTTTGCTTTTTTGCTTTCTTTTCTTTTTTCTTTTTCTCTTTTGCCCTTGGCTTGTCACCATCTTGATCAGCGAGGGTCTGGGTTGCGCCTGCCTGTCTTGCCGCTTCTTTCTTTGCTTTTCGGGCTGCGGCCCCACGTCCAAATAACGCTGTAATCCCAAGCCATAAATAGCGTGACGGTGCCATCACAATTTTGGTTGCCCCTCTGGCAACGCCCCAATCACGTTGCGAGACAGCCGTGACCCATAAATAGAAAGGCAGGGCCACAAGTACCAAAAGACAAGTGACAATCAATTGCGCTTTACCAGCGGCCCAGTCTGGTAAATTAAAAAATCCAATAAGTGAGAGGGCGCCCTTATTCACATAAAGGCCAGCAATGCCGCCTTGCGGGGCATCCAGCAAAAGACGGGTGCCATATTCTGGCCCGCTTGTTAACGCCACAGCAAAAAACAACATCGGCATACGCCAATACCAAGACGGCAAGCCTGTATGGGTGAAAAACCGCATGGACCAGCTTAACAACGAAACAGGTACCAAAAAGGCAACAAGACCGAAACTTTTGAAAAATAAATCGGCTGTGATGGCTCCTGCGACGCCCAATAAATTTTGCACATCCTCGCCAGTGGCTGTGTTAAAAGAGGGGTCCGTATCAGTGGCTGTGACAAAGGCCACAAGCAACCCTGCGCCAATGATGAATAACAACAAACCAAATACTTCAGATAGGCGATTGACCAAAAACCGCCGTACAACTGAAGAAATCACTGGTTTTGTGTTATCATCTTGCGCCATATTTTTGCCTAGCCTTGTTCTTCTGTGGCCAATAATATGGCCAGCCTGTCTGCTGCTTCACGGATCGTATCATGATCATGCACCAATGCCACGCGCACAAATCCTTGGCCAGGATTGCCTTGATCTGTGGTAAGTGCCATGAATCTGCCAGGCATTAAGCGTAAGGCTTGTTCGGCATAAGCGCGTTTTGCAAATGCCAAATCATCTTTGACTTTCAGCCATATGAAAAAGCCGCCTTTTGGGACTGAAACGCCCAGCTTATCTTTCACTATATCAAATGATGTCTGATAATGTTGGCGAATGGCTTGTGCATGGCTTTCATCACGATAAAGCGCGCCAGCTGCTTTTAGCAAAGGTGTGGGCACCAATGCCGCCCCATTGCCAACCAATTTTTTATAAAGGCTGATGGCGCGTTCATCACCTGCCAAAAAACCAGCTCGCAGTCCTGCCGCGTTTGAACGTTTTGACAAAGAATTTAACACCACCAAATGAGACAAACCATCACCCATTTCTGCAGCCGCTTCAAGAGCGCTGACGGGGGGCACATCACGCCAAATATCGGCATAACATTCATCAGATAACAGCAAGAAATTATAGTGTCTTGCCAATTCCAATAAGCGTTTCAAATACGCTTTATCCGCATAATAGCCATGTGGGTTGGTGGGCGAACACATATAGAAAATCACAGTGCGTTGCAAAAGCGCATCATCAAGCTTATCCAAATCTGGCAAATAACCTGTTTCAGCGGTGCAATTCATCAACACAATCTCGCCGCCTGTGCCAAGCGAGCCAGCGCGCCACGCATGGTAAAACGGATTTGGCATCAAAGCCACAGCGTCTTTTTTGGCGCCTCTGACCATCTGACCAAGCATATGAAGCGGTTCTCTTGTGCCAACCACGGGCACGATATGGTGATCTGGTGACACTTGTGCGGCAACCATGTTGCCATAGCGGTTTTCAAGATAGCAAATAATATCATCACGAAAGCCAGCATCACCATCTGCTTTGGGATAATTGGCCCATTTATCAGCATGGCTTGCCACTGTTTCTACCAATAAATCAGGGGCTGGCATTTGTGGCTCGCCAATTGTTAAATTGATTTCTCGAAGACCATCTGGGGAGGAGAGCTCTGCCAATGCGCCGCGCAATTGGATAAACATATTATCATCGAAAATTTTGAACTCTGGATTAAACATATCACAGCTCTTTGCAGGCGGCAGGAATCATAAAAAGGAATCTATCGAAAAATAGTCCAATTCGCAATATAATCAGCCATGATAATCCGCTATTATAATAAGGTGTGGTGACAGAGCTCTATCATACCCAATAAGGCAATATGATAAGGGACTGTGATAAGGGAATCTGGCTGATTTGTGGCAAAGACAGATATGATGATGAAAAATCAAAAAGGCGGCGTTTTTTTTGACAGAGATAACACGCTTACCAAAGATGACGGCTATTGCCATAAAATCAGCGATTTTCAATGGCTGAAGGGCGCGGCTCATGCTTTGGCCTTGCTTCATCATCACAACATCCCTGTTTTTATTGTCACCAACCAAGGCGGTATCGCCAAAGGGATATTTAAAGAGGCTGATATGCAGGCCTTTCATGATCATCTATGCAACAAGGCAAGCGAAGCGGGCGGCAAGATTACCGATATCGCTTTTTGCCCGCATCACCCAGAGGCACAAGATGTATCATTACAAAATTGCGACTGCCGCAAACCTGGCATTGCGATGCTGACATCTTTGGCTGAAAAATGGCAGATTGATTTAACAAAATCTGTGATGATTGGAGATCGCAAATCAGATTATCAAGCTGGTATTGCTGCTGGCATGACAAGCTATCTATCCTCACCAGAAGACGATCTAAGCACGCTCGTTACAAAAATCATCTCAACACATTTTGAAGGGGAATAAAGAACCATGAGCGATAAACCAAATTCTGATCCCCGCCATGCCCCAATCACCATTATCGGGGGCGGCCTCGCTGGCAAGATGATGGCGTTAAGCTTGGCCACATCATGCCAAGAGCGCACTGATTTTGATATCACCTTAATTGCGCCTGATCTTGTGATTGATGACGAAATAGCCGTATCACCAAAAAGAGATAGGCGCACCACAACCATCCATGCCGCTGGGGCGGCCATGTTACAAGCGCTTGGGGTGTGGGAAGATAAAGATGATTTCAGAACGCCTATCACATCTATGGCAGTGGCCGTTGGCCCGCAACGACCCTATCATTCTGATTGGGTGCTTGAGTGGCAGGATACTGGCACACCCATGGCCTATGTTGTGGAAAATCACAAGCTTCTTACCGCTTTTGATCAGGCACTTGCCAAATTGGCAAAACAGGCGCCATCCAAAATCACATTCATTAATGCAAGCGTAACAGATCTATCAGAACAATATGATCGCGCCTTTTTAACCTTATCTGATAACAGCCATCTCACATCACAATTGGTGATCGCTTGTGATGGCGCCAACAGCGCCGTGCGCAAACAAGCAGGATTAACGCCTCATATCCAAAAAACAGGACAAAAAGCGATTGTCACAAATGTCAGGCTAGAGGTGCCGCATAACGGGCTGGCATGCCAACGGTTTTTGGAAACAGGTCCCTTGGCTTTGATGCCGTTAAATGATGAAGATGGCATGGCGATGATGGCATCTGTTGTCTGGTCAACAAGCACAAAAGAAGCAGATCGGTTAATGATGCTTGATGAGGCCGCCTTATCACATGAGATAACGCATGCCTTTGGCGAAGAATTTGGCAAATTGATGATTTGTGATACGCCATCTTGTTTTCCGCTGATCCCGCAATTTAACCGCCGCCTCAGCAAAGGTCATGTGCTATTGGCAGGTGATGCGGCCCATGCGATTCATCCGCTTGCGGGGATGGGTTATAATTTAGCACTTGCTGATGCCGCAATATTACAAGATGAATTGGTGCAATTGGCAAAAGCAGGGCTGACAGCAGATCACCCATCGCTGTCATCAAACTATCACAGGCGGCGTCTGCCAGAAATCACAGCCATGAGTGCTGTTACCTCTGGTCTGAATCATTTGCTTAGCCGTCCGAAAAATCCAGTGACAGATCTGCTTGCCAGCGCAATGGCAGTGGTCAATCATACAGCCTTAAAATCACAATTTCGGAAAATCGCTATGGGCGGAAAATTAGCAAAGGCCCCGTTATTATCTGGTCAAAACGCCAAGTGATTTTGCGATCAAACCTATTCAGGTAAGACAATAGGCTTTTCTTAAGAGGCCGCCTTTGCTCTTGCCTGATAATCTGCCAGCAATTCATCGCTTCGCTTGCCATAATCATAAAATAAAGCCCATGAATAAATGCCTGTATCATGACCATCATCAAAGGTCAGGCGTACCGCATAATGCCCAACAGGTTCAATCGCCGTGATAATCACATTCTGCTTTCCCAAAGGCGTTTGCTTTTGATCAGCCCCATGGCCTTGCACTTCAGCGGAGGGGGATTCAACACGCAATAATTCAGCAGATAGAACAGCTTCAAACCCATCCGCAAAAGAAATGGTTAACAGCTTTTTATCTTGTGATAAGCGAATTTGGTCCACTTTTGGTGGTAGGTCAGTCATGTAAAAACCTTAATAGGGAAACCCTTTATAAAGAAACCCTTTGTTAAATCGTGATGCGTTATCTTTATCCCAAAGATGATAAATCAATCGCTCCTTCTTTGGTCATCACAGGCACACCTGAGCGAATAGGAAAAGCCTTGTTCATCTGTGTGCTTACCAGCCATTGCCGCTCTGCATCATAAGATAACGGACCTTTTGTAAAGGGACAAACAAGACAATTCAGCAAATGACGAGAGGCCATGATTTCCTGATCTGATGGCTGGTCTGACAATTGATCTGGCAACTGGTCTGTGGGGGCTTGTGTCATCGGACCACCTCATAATGGGTCTTAATTTTTAGATCCGCAAACCGAATGCGGGATAAGTCAGTCTAATGCTGGGCGCCTGTCGGAGCAGAGCTGTGAACAGCCATTTCAAGCATAGCGATTAATAATTGTGTCCGTGATGATAGATTTTCTGTTTCAAGCAAGGCTTGTTTTTCCGTACCTGCAAAAGGACAAATCATTGCCAAGGTTGTCACAAGTCTTTCATCTTCGCAATCTTCAATATGATCCCAATCTGCACTGAACCCCTTTACTTCAAAATAGGATTTCAAAACATCAAGCAATTTGGCCCGATCAATGATTGCGGTATCAGGCTTCAGATCTGTTTCAAATTGTTCCCAACGCACCTGACCCAATAAATAGCCATCTTGATGCATTTCTTGGGCTTGATAGGCAAAGCGCGCCGTGCCAGCCAATGTGATTAAATAGCGGCCATCATCTGATTCTGAAAAATCCGTAATCCTGCCAGCACATCCCACCTGATATAATGTCCCATCTTCGCTTTGCGGCTGGATCATGCCAATTAACCTATGTGGCGAGGCAATCGCATCTTGGATCATCGCTAAATAGCGCGGTTCAAAAATATTTAATGGCAATCTGCCACCTGGCAATAATAACGCCCCTGTTAACGGAAACAGGGGAATAACGTTTGGCAATTGCGAAAATAACGGCTCAAAAGGACCACGTGACATGACCATACCACCCTTAATCTATTGGTTATCTTTTGGTTATCTTTTCTGGGTTATAATATCCTACTACCAAAAGATATAGAGCGGTATTTTAAGAAAACAAATAAGATGATAATTTGCGTCTTGCTTTGATCACAAGCGGGTCGCCAACACCCAACGCTTCGAAGAATTCAAGCAATTGTGCCTTGGCTGCGCCATCGTTAAAATCACGATCTTTGCGAATAGAATCCAGCAATTGGGCCATCGCTTCTTCTTTTTTACCTGCAGCAAAATAAGCCATCGCCAATTCATGCTTTGCGGCCAAATCTGTATCATCTGCGGCAATCGCAGCTTCCCATTTTTCCAGATCACCATCAGCTTGACCTGTTTTAGATGCCAATTCAACAGCCGCCGCGGCTTCACGCATCGCTGGTAAAGCCAATTGGTCTTCTTCTAACGCCTCAATAATTTCCTTAGCATTTTCAAGATCCCCTAAGACCACCATCGCTTTGACAAGACCTGCAAGGGCTTCTAGCGATTCTGGCACAGCGGCCATTGCCTGCTGAAAAGCATCTAGCGCGGCCGCGCCATCCTGATTGGCCAAAGCTGCCTCGCCAGCTTCCAAAAGCGGCGCAATATCAGGGGCCCCTGGTGCCATGGCGGCTAGCTTTGAGACAAATTCTGCCACTTGTGAGGCAGGCTGGGCACCACCAAAACCATCAACTGGCTGGCCAGCGATAAAGGCATAAACAGTTGGGACAGATTGCACCCGCAATTGCGCGGCGATTTGCTGATTTTCATCAATATTGACACGTGCCAATTTGACGCGGCCATTTTTGGTCACTTCTTGTTCCATCACGGGACCAAGCTGTTTGCAAGGCCCACACCATGGTGCCCAAAATTGCACAATCACAGGGATCGTTTGCGAGGCTTCAATAACCTCTGCCATGAAATTTTCCATGGTCACATCGACGATTAAAGAGGGCGCTAAAGAATCGGCATTGTTATTTTGTGCTGATAAATCTGGCTGAAATGGTTCCATAATCATGTTGTCTTTCTGTCATGTTGGCTGTTCGCCAACCCTTATATTGTAAGCGGCAATCTCTACAGAGATAGGGAGATTGGCGTAATTGAAAAATGTGCCAAAAATGTCATTAAATCATCTGGGGACATGGCGATGGTTCTGTCATTCACCAAGGGATGCATATAAATCGTTTTACAAGATAACAAATCAGCATCTAGACCCAAAATAACATCATGCTCTGCGCCATGCATCATCGCAAGCGGCGTCACCGCCCCAGGCCGCACCCCCAGATTTTCAAGCAATCTGTCTGCTGACCCAAAGGAAAGCCTTTGGGCCTCAAGCTGATCTGCCAATTGTTTTAAATCCACCTCTTTATCTTCTTGGATAACCGCAAGATAATTGCGTTTTTTCTTATCTCGTAAATAAAAGTTTTTAATATGACCGCCCCCATCTTCAGCTGTCAGAAGCCCGTCTCTGTGCCCTTTCGAATCTTCAACAGTGCGCAAAGGTGCGTGGTGGAAATTTTCAAATTTAAGGCCAAGCGAGGTAATCGCATCGCATAAGGCATCAGGATGAACAGGCAAGCTGTCTTGATATAATGATGACGCATCTGGGGTCATAATAATTTTGTCTCTTCTATTCGTCAAAAATGCAAAAGGATAGCCCGCGCGCGGGGGCCTATCTTTTGTCTGCTTAAATCAAAATCATCAAAAGCTAAAGATCAAAGCGGTTTTGTAGTTCAAAAAATGTAACAAAAAGCAACGATTGACCCTGTTTGTGCCGATCGCTATTGATGAAGCATAAATGGGGGTCTGTTTCATAAATGAGCCAAAAGTTGTGTATTTCAATACCGTTTTTATGATGCCGCTTTTGTAATGCCACTTTTGGATGAAAGTTTGAACCTGATGACGACAAATAGTGATAGTAAAGTGGCATTGCTTGGCTGTGGCATGTGGGGCAGAAACATTGCCCGTAACCTTGCCAGCCTGTCTGCGCTGACGGCGGTTTATGACACGCATCCAGACAGAGCAGCCTCTTTTGCTAAGGAATTTGATGCAAGCGCGCTATCTTTGGATGCCATTCTAAAAGATGATACGATTTGTGCTGTCGCCATTGCCGCAAGTGCCACCACGCATAAAGATTTGGCCCTCGCCGCACTTGATGCAGGCAAGCATGTCTATATCGAAAAGCCGATGGCCTTAACCTTGAAAGATGCCAAAGCCATTCAAGATAAAGCCCAAGAAATAAGGCGTGGTGTGATGGTTGGTCATCTGATCAGATATCATTCTGCCTTTGTCACATTGCAAGCTTGTGTCGCAGATCACATGATTGGCAAAATCAAACATATTCAGGCCAATCGATTGGCAATGGGCCGCATCAGAACAACAGAATCTGTATTATTTGATTTATGTCCGCATGATTTATCTTTGGTACTAGCACTAGCAGGCGAGATGCCAAATCATATCACCTGTCATGGGGCTAGCCATATCACCGAAAATGTGGTGGATATCCTGACAACGGGGCTTGGCTTTGCCAATGGCATATCAGCCACCTTGCATACCAGCTGGCTGAACCCGTTTAAAGAACATAAATTAACAGTGATTGGCGAGACAGGCTCATTGGTCTTTGATGACACCAAAGATTGGGCAGAAAAAGTAACCTATTACAAAGATACCATCACGCCAGATGGGCATTATTTCCAGATTGATAGAGAAAATCCCGTGCATGTGGACGTGCCACCATCAGAGCCCTTAAAAGATGAAATGCGCGCCTTTTTGACCCTTTGCGCTGATGGCACATTACCACCAAGCCATGGCGGCGAAGCGGTGATGGTGCAAGAAGTGCTGGAAATCATGCAGGCCAAATTACAGGATGTGACCCAAAAATGATCCCATTTATTGATTTAAAAGCGCAACAAGCGCGGATTCGTGATGATGTTGATGCGCGTCTGGCAAAGGTGCTTGATCATGGCGCTTATATTATGGGCCCTGAAGTGGCAGAGCTTGAATCAGAGCTTGGCAAATGGGCAAAAACAAAACATGTGATCAGCTGTTCATCTGGGACAGATGCGTTGATTTTGGCCTTGATGGGCAAAAAGCTTCGTGCTGGCCAAGGGGTAATTTGTCCCTCTTTCACTTTTGCTGCCAGCCCTGAATCAATCGCTGTATTAGGGGCGTCACCTGTTTTTGCTGATGTTGACCCGCACAGCTTTAATATTGATGCCCGCAATTTGTCATCTGCGCTTACCGCTGGCATGGATGCTGGTCTTGAAGTGGTAGGAGTCATGGCAGTTGGCCTGTTTGGCATGCCATCTGATATGACCGCCATCAGAGATTTTGCCAATAAGCATGGTCTGTGGGTGATTGATGATGCGGCACAATCTTTTGGGGCCAGCTGGCAAGATCAGCCCGTTGGTAAATTGGCAGATGTGACATGTACCAGCTTTTTCCCTGCCAAACCACTTGGCTGTTATGGTGATGGCGGCGCGTTATTCACAGATGATGATGAAGTTGCAGAAATAGCCAGATCATGCCGCGTTCATGGCATGGGAAAAACCAAATATCATAATGACCGCCTTGGTATGACAGCGCGGCTTGATTCGATGCAAGCTGCCGTTTTATTGTCAAAATTAACGATCTTTGAAGATGAGCTTCGCGCCCGTCAAGATGTGGCAGATGCCTATACAGATGCCTTAGGTGATGTAGTCAAAACCCCGAAATTAACGCAAGGGGCAACATCCTCTTGGGCGCAATATACCATTAAATTGCCGCAACATGTTGAGCGCCAGATTTTGCAAGATAAATTGGCTGAAAAACAAGTGCCAACCATGATTTATTATCCTGTGCCGATGCATCAGCAAGGCCCGTATCAAGCCTATCCTGTGGCAAATGGCGCCTTGACCATCACAGACACTTTGGCAGATATCGTTTTGGCTCTGCCAATGCATCCTTATTTGACAAAAGATCAAATTATCACCATCACAGATGCGGTCATTGCGGCTGTCGGAGAAGCGGCCTAGCCCCTATGCCATAAGCCATTTAAAAAAAAGTGCCTTTTGGTCTAAGGAAATCGCTTGCAACCAGAAAACCCTTAGATTATAACGCTATCATCTCGGCGATGCGGGTGTAGCTCAGGGGTAGAGCACAACCTTGCCAAGGTTGGGGTCGAGGGTTCGAATCCCTTCACCCGCTCCAAGATCTTTTAAAACAAGAATTGGGGTCAAGCATCATAAGAGATAACAGCCAAAGATAAGCACCCAAGATCCACCAGCGTCATCTGATTGCTGGTTTTTTTATGTCTTGATATCACGAAGACTAGATATCATGTGGCCCAGATATCACGTAGATGTCGTTGGCCGCCCAATAGAATGATACGAAAAGCCAGCCTCGGTCATTTTTTCACCATCATATAAATTGCGCAAATCCACCATCACAGACCCTGTCATCTTTGTTTTGAAAGCCTGTGGGGTGATGGCCCGAAATTCGTTCCATTCCGTGATGATAACCACAGCATCTGCGCCTGCTATGGTATCTTCTGCCGAATTACAAAATCTTAAACCAGCTGGCAAAAGCGGCTTTGCTTCTAGCATGGCGGCAGGATCATAAGCTGAAATATCTGCGCCTGCTGCCATTAATTGCGGAATAATCGTCAAAGCGGGGCTGTCACGCATATCATCTGTTTCAGGTTTAAATGCCAACCCTAAAATAGCGATCTTTTTACCAGTGACATCGCCATCCATCGCAGAAATCACTCGCCCTGCCATAGACGCCTTTCGGTCATCATTGTAACGCACAACCCCTTCGACCATCGGCAAGGGCACATCATGTAATTCAGCTGTTTTGACCAAAGCCAAAGTATCCTTGGGGAAACAAGAGCCCCCATATCCTGGCCCTGCATGCAAAAATTTTGACCCAATGCGTTTATCAAGCCCCATGCCCTTGGCAACTTCATGCACATTGGCACCCACTTTTTCGCATAGATCCGCCATCTGGTTGATAAATGAAATCTTCACAGCCAAAAACCCATTAGCGGCATATTTGATTAATTCAGCAGTTTCAAGCTTGGCAAATAAGATCGGCGTTTCAATCAAATAAAGCGGTCGGTAAAGCCCACGCATCATCTCTTCAGCACGCGGGCTTTCTGCGCCAACAACCACACGATCTGGACGCATGAAATCATTAATCGCAGACCCTTCGCGCAAAAATTCAGGATTGGATGCCACATCGAAATCAGCATCTGGGCGCGCTTGTGAAATAATCTGGTACAATTGACGGCCCGTGCCAACAGGAACCGTTGATTTTGTTACAATCACACTATAGCCAGATAAGGCGCTTGCCACCTCCTTGGCAGCGGCAAAAACATAAGACAAATCAGCATGACCATCGCCCCGTCTTGTTGGGGTGCCAACGGCAATAAAAATCACATCTGCTGATGGCACAACATCGGCAAGATCTGTGGTGAAATGCAAGCGGCCAGCGGCGCTATTGCGCGCCACCAAATCATCTAAACCAGGTTCATAAATCGGTATTTCGCCTTGATTTAATCGTGCGATTTTATCAGCGTCTTTATCGACACAAGTCACATGAAAGCCAAATTCAGAAAAACATGCGCCAGATACCAAGCCCACATAGCCTGTTCCGATTACCACAACTTTCATAATCTTTGCCCTTTCAAATCACCGTCACTGTGGCTGGTCATGCTAAAAGCCAAGCAATTGTTCGACTTCTGCTGTGATCGCATGGCCAAGCGCGATATGGGATTCTTGGATATGCATGGTCTTTTCGGATGGCACATTCAACAGAATATCGGCGACATCGCGCAATTTGCCACCATCAGCCCCTGTCATGGCAATAACGGTGATGCCTTTATCCTTTGCCACGCCAGCGGCACGAAAGACATTTTCAGAATTACCACTTGTTGAAATGGCAATCAGAACATCACCTGTCTTGCCCAAAGTTTGGACTTGGCGATCAAAAATCCCCTCAAAGCCAAAATCATTGCTAAAGGCTGTGATCAAAGAGCTGTCTGTTGTTAGCGCGATTGCCGCAAGCCCATCACGCGGGTTTTTATGATCCAGCGTTGCAACAAATTCCGCAGCTAGATGTTGGCTGTCACCTGCAGAGCCACCATTGCCACATAACATCAATTTACCACCTGATTTTAAAGAGTGAGCAATCGCTGATGCGGCTTGTTCAGCTGCAATGGTTAACGTCTCTGCGGTTTGACGTTTTACATCAGCGGAAGCCAAAAGCAGATCTTTAATCATGATGATACACTCTGGTGAAGATAATGGGCCGAATCTTGACCCTCTCTTTATGACGGTTTAAGAGTGTAAAAGCAATCAGATGGTTGCTAAAAAAATAAGGATATTGAGGAACGCTATGGTCAAAAAAGCTATTTTCCCTGTCGGTGGTTTGGGCACGCGTTTCTTGCCAGCGACCAAAGCACTTCCAAAAGAAATGTTACCTGTCGTTGATAAGCCGCTGATTCAATATGCCATTGAAGAGGCGGTTGAGGCTGGTATTGAAGAATTTATCTTTGTCACAGGCCGCAACAAAACCGCGATTGAAGATCATTTTGACCATTCGGTGGAGCTTGAATCTGTCTTAGTGGAAAAGGGCAAAGACAGCGCGCTTGATGTGGTGCGCAAAATGATGCGTGCGCCTGGGTCTGTGGCTTATGTGCGCCAGCAAGACCCCGCTGGACTTGGCCATGCAGTATGGTGCGCCCGCCACCTTGTGGGCAATGAGCCTGTGGCTGTGTTATTGGCAGATGATTTGGTGCTTGGTGCACCAGCCTTAAAAGAAATGGTCCAAGCCTATCAAGGTGGCAATATGGTTGCTGTGATGGATGTGCCAAAAGATGAGACATCATCCTATGGCATTATCACCGCTGGCAAAGATGATGGCAAACTTGTATCAATCGAAGGGTTGGTTGAAAAACCAGCACCAGAAAAAGCTCCCTCACAAATTGCGGTCATTGGCCGTTATATCATTGAACCAGAGGTGTTCACAGCGCTTGGCAATCAACAAGCTGGCGTTGGCGGGGAAATCCAATTAACAGATGCGCTTGCCACCCGCATTGGCATATCTGATTTTAAAGGCTATCGCTTTTCAGGCCAGCGGTTTGATTGTGGGTCAAAAATTGGATTTCAAAAAGCCAATTTGGCGTTCAGCCTAGAACGTGAAGATATGGCAGATGAATTACGCAGTTGGTTAAAGACACAAATATGAGTGATTTTTTTTTACATGACTTTCACCCTTCGATTTTGCGCGCCTATGATATCAGAGGGATTATCGACGAAACCTTAACAACAGATGATGCCTTTGCTATTGGTGCTGGTTTTGCCCATATTTTGGGTGGCAAAGGCAAAAAAATTGCCGTTGGATATGATGGCAGATTATCCTCACCAGAGCTAGCTGAGGCTTTGATAAATGGCCTAATCGCATCAGGGGCAGAGGTCTTACAAACAGGGTTAGGGCCAACCCCGCAGCTTTATTACGCTGATATTTTACATGATTGTGATGGGGCCATTCAAATCACAGGCTCTCATAACCCGCCAAATTATAATGGCTTTAAGATGGTGCGCGGCCATGCCTCTTTTTTTGCAGATGACATCACATCGCTAGGCGCGCTGATGGCAAAGGGCATCACCTTAACACATGATGGCAACCAACAAAAAGTGCCAGTGGCAGATGCCTATATCAGCCGCCTTCTTGACGATGTGGATTGTACTGATGATATTTTTGTGTGGGATACGGGCAATGGGGCAGCAGGCCCATCTGTGCGCGCGTTAATCAGCCAAATGACAGGCACCCATCATTTGTTATTTGAAGAGGTCGATGGCACATTTCCCAACCATCACCCTGATCCTGTTGATCCGCATACATTGGGGTTTTTGCGTGATGCCTGCAAGACGCATGATGCGCTGGCAGGGCTCGGCTTTGATGGCGATGGTGACAGGCTTGGCATGATTGATGGCAAAGGCCGCCAAGTGCCAGGCGATATTTTAACCGCCTTTCTGGCACAAGATTTTTTGAAGTCAAACCCTGGTGAGACCATTTTATTTGATGTGAAATCAAGCATCAGCGCCATGAAATTGGTTGAACAAGCAGGTGGCAAAGCTGAGCTGTGGAAAACAGGTCACAGCCATATGAAAGCAAAGATGAAAGAGACAGGCTGTCAATTGGCTGGTGAAATGTCTGGTCATATTTTTATCGGTGATGGCTATTTTGGCTATGATGATGCGCTTTATGTAGCAGTTCGCACATTACGCGCCATGAAACAAAATAACCAAACGATCACAGATTTTATGGACAGCCTGCCTGCCTGCCATACCACGCCTGAATGCCGTGTGCCATGTGATGATGATGTTAAATTTTCAGTCATGGCAGGGCTTGCTGATTATGCGAAATCAGAATTTCAAAATTGCGAGGTCATCGTCATAGACGGCATCAGAGTGCAAGATGAAAATGGCTGGTGGCTGATCAGAGCATCCAATACCGAAGCCTGTCTTGTGGCACGTGCCGAAGGCATGAGCGAAGCTGCCTTGGCAAAAAAAATGACAGAATTGGAATCTTGTTTGGCAACTCAGGCTATTGATTGGAAATTCACGTAACACCAATTATCAATAAAATGACAATTCAAAAATGGAACCGCTTTCCACAATGTGGAAATATGTGATTTTTTAGAATCGTCATTTGATTCTGTGGTAGATATAAACACATATCCTGAAACACCTAAATTACGAGGCTTCATTATGGGCTATCTTTCGCTTGGCAATCTTTCTGTATCTGCTGATCTTCATCGCTTTGTGAATGAAGAATTATTAGATGGTTTGGCCATCTCAGCTGATGATTTTTGGGCACGTTTTTCATCTGCAGCACATCAGTTGGCGCCAAAAAACAAAGACTTATTAGCCATCAGAGATGATTTGCAGGCCAAAATAGATGCTTGGTTGGTGGCGCATCGTGACGCTGGCATTGATGCAGATGCCTATCAGGCCTTTTTGAAAGAGATTGGTTATATTGTCGAAGAAGGTGATTCCTTTTCGATTGAGACAAGCAAAGTCGATCCTGAAATCGCCACCATTGCGGGCCCCCAACTGGTCGTTCCTGTGATGAATGCGCGTTACGCGCTGAATGCCGCTAATGCGCGCTGGGGCTCTTTATATGATGCGCTCTATGGCACCGATGCCATTGGTGATGAAGATGGGGCAGAAAAACAAAAAGCCTATAACCCCGCGCGTGGCCAAAAAGTCATTGCGAAAGCACGTGACTTTTTAAATGACGCTGTGCCCTTAACCATTGGGTCTTGGCATGATGTCACAGGCTTTTCAGTGATTGAAAATGTGCTTGTGGTTGCGCAAGGTGAGTTGAAGACTTACCTGAAAGACGCAGATCAATTTGCAGGCTATCGTGGCAGCCATGTTATGCCGACATCTGTTTTGTTAAAGGGCAATAATCTGCATATCGAATTGGTGATTGATGCAGCAGGGGCGATTGGCAAGGATGATGTTGCCCATATTAATGATGTGATTTTGGAATCTGCCATCTCGACCATTATGGATTGTGAAGATTCTGTTGCCGCAGTTGATTCAGAAGATAAGGTGCTTGCCTATCGTAATTGGCTTGGTTTGATGAAAGGTGATCTGTGCGTTGAAATGACAAAAGGCAATCACAGCTTTACCAGATCATTGAATCCAGACCGCAGCTATACCGCCGCGGATGGTGGTGATCTGACCCTATCAGGGCGGTCATTGATGTTGGTGCGAAATGTCGGGCATTTAATGACAAACCCAGCGATTTTGCTTTCTGATGGATCTGAAATTCCAGAAGGGATTATGGATGCCTTCATGACCACATTGGCCGCGATGCATGATTTTGCCAGAGCCGAAAAAGGGGAAGCCAGCAATTCAAAAACAGGGTCGATCTATATCGTGAAACCAAAAATGCATGGCCCTGATGAGGTTGCATTTGCGACTGAAATTTTTGATGCTGTTGAAGGATTGCTTGGTCTGCCAGCCAACACCATGAAGATCGGCATTATGGATGAAGAGCGTCGCACAACAGTGAATCTGAAAGAATGTATCAGAGCTGCCAAAAACCGCGTCGTCTTTATCAATACAGGTTTCCTAGATCGCACAGGTGATGAAATTCACACCTCAATGGAAGCAGGCCCCATGATCCGCAAAGGGGATATGAAGCAAGCCGCTTGGATTTCAGCCTATGAAAATTGGAATGTTGATATTGGCCTTGCTTGCGGTTTTTCTGGCAAGGCACAAATTGGCAAAGGCATGTGGGCTATGCCAGATTTGATGGCAGATATGCTTGACCAGAAAATCGGTCATCCGATGGCAGGCGCAAATTGCGCATGGGTACCATCACCAACCGCCGCGACCTTGCATGCGATGCATTATCAAAAAGTGGATGTCTTGGCTCGTCAATCTGAATTGGCCAAAAGAGACAAGGCCAAGCTGTCAGATATCTTGACCATCCCTGTGACAAGCCGTCCAAATTGGTCAGATGCTGATATCACTCATGAGCTTGAAAATAACGCACAAGGCATTCTTGGGTATGTGGTGCGTTGGGTTGATCAAGGTGTGGGCTGTTCCAAAGTGCCAGATATCAATGATGTTGGCTTGATGGAAGACAGGGCGACATTGCGTATTTCATCACAACATATGGCCAATTGGTTGCATCATGGCATTTGTTCACAAGATGATGTGATGGCAGTGATGAAGAAAATGGCCGCGATTGTGGATGATCAAAATAAATCAGATTCTGCCTATGTACCGATGGCTGATGATTTTGAAAATTCCGTTGCCTTTCAAGCGGCATGTGACCTAGTCTTTAAGGGGCGCGCACAACCATCTGGTTATACAGAACCTGTCCTGCATCGTCGCAGATTGGAATTTAAAGCCAATTAGATGAGCACAATCAGATAAGGCTCATCAGACAAAAAACTGTGTTGCGCACCAAAATAGTCAAACACCAAAATGATCTGTTTGAACTGATATAATCATCAAACAGATCACTGCTGGAGGCCATGGCATGAGTTTTGATCTTGATGCGCATATTTCCAAAACGCCTGATTTTCCCAAAGAAGGTATTTTATTTTATGATTTCAGCCCCGCTCTTGAAGATGGGGCTGTTTTATCTCAGATGATCACAGCCCTTTGTCACATCGCAAAACCATTCGAACCTGATATCATCGCTGGCATTGATGCCAGAGGGTTTTTATTTGCCACCCCCTTGGCCCTTACCATGGGATGTGGGGCGGTGATGGTCCGAAAAGCAGGCAAATTACCTGGTGATGTGATCGAACAATCTTATGAATTGGAATATGGTTCTGCCACCTTATCTTTGCAGGCCAGCCGCAACATCTCTGGCAAGCGGGTCTTGCTGGTCGATGATTTATTGGCAACAGGTGGCACGTTATCTGCGTCAGTTGATCTGATCAGAAAAGCAGGTGGCATCGTCGCTGGTACGGTCTGTTTGATTGAATTAACAGGCCTGAAAGGCAAAGAAAAACTAGGTGAAAAAGATTGCCCTGTTGCAAGCTTGCAGCAATATGAATTTTAAGCATCACGACATGCAAATTTAACAGGGAGCAGACATGGCACAATCACCTGATAGACACCCAACAAAAACAGATCAAGGGGCAATTATGCAAAGCAATAAAATGGCACGGTTTGGCTGGGCCTTATATGATTGGGCGTCTTCACCTGTGCCGACCTTGCATGCCACCTTTGTCTTTGCGGTCTATTTTTCAACGACCATTGCGCCTGAAAATGGCACTTTTTTATGGTCACAAATGACAGGGATAACCGCTTTGGCCATTGCCATTGCATCTGTATTTGCAGGCCGACTTGCCGATCGCCGTGGGCTGATCAAACAAAGCCTTAGCCTTAGCGTCCTCATTGGGGCTGTGGCTGTGATGGCGCTGTGGTATGCCACCCCTGATCCCTCTGCGACATCTTATGCATTGATCCTGTCTGCCTTATCGATCTTTTTTATGGAGATCAGCTTTGTATTTTACAACGCATTGCTGGTTCATTTGGTGCCCAAAGAGCAAATGGGACGCCTATCAGGCATTGCATGGG
This sequence comes from Puniceispirillaceae bacterium (SeqCode), assembly GCA_049889495.1. GTDB lineage: Bacteria > Pseudomonadota > Alphaproteobacteria > Puniceispirillales > Puniceispirillaceae > UBA685. Next base: position 56,764 of record JBMHDH010000026.1, read on the forward strand.
GGGTTGGCTATGTGGGGGCGGTTGTCGCGTTAGGGTTGGCATTGGTGATATTCATCATGCCAGAGGTCGCGCCTTTCGGTCTTGATAAGAAGGCTGCGGAACATGTGCGTGCCACCATGATCTTTGCTGGCGCATGGGCTTTGATTTTCTATTTGCCTTTGTTTTTCTTTGTCAAATCACCGCCCGCAACACCACAAAAATCAAGCTATGTGGCAGATTTAAAACAATCATTATCTGATGCGCGGAAAATTCCAAATATGGTGCGGTTTTTAATCGCCAGAATGGCCTTTAATGATGGGCTGGTGACCTTATTTGCGCTTGGCGGTATTTTTGCAGCCAAAGTCCATGGCTTTAGTCAGCAAGATATTTTGATTTTCGCAATTTCCTTAAATGTATCTGCTGGTTTAGGCGCCATTGCAGGTGGCTGGGCAGATGATAAATTGGGCGCGCTGCGAACCATCCGCCTATCGTTATATGGGTTAATTTTCTTTGGCACGATTGCCATTTTAGCACCTGATAAATTCCTCTTTTGGGGCGCCACCTTGCTGTTGGGTGTTTTTGTGGGACCAAGCCAATCAGCCGCCAGATCTTATGTGGCCAAACAAGCACCAGAAGATAGCAAAGCCTCTTTATTTGGGCTGTTTATGATGTCAGGAAAAGCAACCAGCTTTATCGGGCCGCTGTTATATGGCTGGCTTGTTTATGCAACAGGTTTTGAACGCGCTGGTATGGCGATTGTGGTGATTTTAACCGTGTTGGGATTGGTGTTATTGCCAAAAGAAAACACAGCAAAATCATAAGTCATAAAGGGCTGTCTTTAGGACCTTAGGCTGAAAAATTTTCCGCACGTAATTTGGCACGAAGCTCGTCAATAAGCATCATCTTGCCATCACGTTCCACATGCCAGAATGTCCAGCCATTACAAGAGGCCTGGTTTTGCAATTGCGCACCAAGCGTATGAATGGTGCCTTGTTCATTCTGTTTGGTTTTCAACGTGCCATCAGCACAAACTTGTGCAGAAAAGCGTCTTTTTTGGTCAAAGATTTTATCACCAACACCAATCCAGCCACGTTCCACAAGCGCGCCAAAAGGCACACGCGGTTCTGCTTTTTTGGTTTTGGTATCAAGAAGAGATGATTCCTGTATAGGCTTTACCCCAGCGATGCGTGCTTTTGCCACTTTCACATAGGTTTCATCTTGTTCAATGCCGATAAAATGGCGGCCTAGTTTTTTCGCAACAGCCCCTGTTGTGCCTGTACCAAAAAATGGATCAAGCACCACATCGCCGCGCTTTGTCGAAGATAAGATCACGCGCGCCAGCAAATTTTCAGGTTTTTGCGTTGGATGCGCTTTCTTGCCATCTGCGCCTTTAATGCGTTCTGCGCCTGTGCAAAGCGGCAAATGCCAATCAGAGCGCATCTGCAAACCTTCATTCAAAGCCTTCATTGCTTCATAATTAAAAGTATATTTTGAGGATTCAGATTTTGAAGCCCAAATCAGCGTTTCATGCGCGTTGGTAAAACGTCTGCCGCGGAAATTTGGCATCGGATTGGTCTTGCGCCAAATAATATCATTTAACAACCAATAGCCTAGATCTTGCAGCTGTACCCCAAGGCGGAACACATTGTGATAAGAGCCAATAACCCATATTGCGCCATCTGGCTTTAAAATACGGCGGCATTCAGTTAACCAAGCTTTGCTTAACGCATCATAAGCCGCAAAGGAATCAAATTGATCCCACGCATCATCAACCGCATCAACCAATGACTGATCAGGGCGATGCAAGGCCCCTGATAATTGCAGATTATAAGGCGGATCAGCAAACACCAGATCAACAGATTCATCAGGCAGTTTTTTCAACTGCGCAATGCAATCACCATGATAGATAACATCTTGTTTCATGACTTCAATCTGTGCCTTTGCCAAACAGCCCCTTTTGCCACCTTATGCGGCATAACAAACTGCTTTTCTGTTTCATTAGTTACCAAAAAACATCAAGGAATTACTGTAAGTCAATGATTTATTTGCAATTTTTTTAACAACACAAGATATAGTGGTTTAGGGAAAAGACAAAGGGGCAAATCTTGTAGGATGCCTGATAAGCCATTTCAGAAAGCGAAAATTGAGAGGGGCTAGGATCAGCTGTGTCGCGGGCCTATTAGAGCGCGCCCTAATCTGTATGATCTAGCAATTTGGCAATGGGCTTAAATGACCGTCTGTGATGCGGGGTAACACCATTTAGGGCCAAAGCCTTTTGGTGCGCCGCCGTGCCATAGCCTTGATTGCTGTCCCAGCCATAATCGGGAAAAGCATTTGATAAAGCCATCATATGCTTGTCACGGCTTTGCTTTGCCATAATCGAAGCCGCCGCAATTGATAGAGATTTGGAATCCCCTTTGATGATCGCGGTCGCTGGCAAGGGGTTTGTCAAAGAAAGGGGCGGCAAAAGATTTCCATCAACCAGAATATGCGCGATAAGATGTTCTTTTTGGGGATCATGTCCTCTATTGGCAAATCCCAAAGGGTCAGCTGATATCAGAGTTTCACAAACCGATGAGACCGCCCGTTGCATCGCCAAAAAAGTGGCTTGCAAGATGCCAATCTCATCAATTTCATCAACCGTGGCAAAAGCGGTGTCAAAAAGATGTGGCGGCTCTGATAACGTAGCCTCAATCTCAGTGCGTTGTTTGGCAGATAATTTTTTTGAATCTGTTAATGCCTGTGGCAAGTGAGATAGATGATCTGGATGAATCCAAAAAGCAGCCGCACAAACAGGCCCTGCCCATGGGCCACGCCCTGCTTCATCGACGCCTATGACATAGCCTTGCCCAAGATAGGCGCTTTCTGCCTCATAGGTTGGTTTATCCTGATTTGCCAGAGCCCCGCCCCTTTAACCCGCCTTCTGTCAGACGTGGCATGATTTCAACAAAATTACAGGGCTTATGGCGATAATCAAGCTGATGGACAAGCAAATCATCCCACGCATCACGGCACGCAGATGGTGAGCCAGGAAGCGCAAATAAATAGGTTCCCCCAGCCACCCCTGCCACGGCGCGGCTTTGCAAGGTCGAGGTGCCAATTTTTTGAAATGACAAAAAGCGGAACATTTCACCAAAGCCTTCAATCTCTTTTTCAAAGACCTGGCGAAAGGCTTCTGGTGTCACATCACGCCCTGTCAGACCAGTGCCACCTGTGGCAATCACAACATCAATCGCAGGATTTTCGATAAAATTTTGCAACGCAGTTGTGATCTCTGAAACCTCATCTTTCACGATGATGCGGTCTGTTAACTGGTGACCCGCACCCTCTAGCCTACTAACCAGCAGATCTCCTGATTTATCATCTGCAAATGAGCGGCTATCAGAGATAGTCATAACCGCGATTGAGACAGGGACAAAAGCGCGTGTTTCATCAAGTGCCATATGATCACTCCGCCTTATCTTTATTGGGAATTTGGGCCAAAAACGCCAAGGTTAAATCATCAATCTTGCCTGTGATCAGCGCTCTAACAGCTGGCATATCTTGGTCAAATTGCGTGCGATACATCCACAAATTGCTGACCACCCCTTTGACATAATGTCTTGTTTCACGCGCTGGGATCGATTCAATGAAAATCATCATATCATCATTATGACGCATTTTCTTCAGCCATTTGCTGAGATTGCCTGGGCCGCCATTATAAGCCGCAAGCATCTTTGCCAAATTATAATCAATCAATGGTTCTTCTAATAAATGTTGGATATATTTCTGGCCCAAAGAAATATTAAAGGACGGGTCATATAATTTGTAACGTTTGGTGGTCCGCAAGGTGCGGTCCTTTGTGATAAAGGCCGCTGTCGCTGGCATAATTTGCATAATACCAGCGGCTTTCGCACGTGATTTTGCTTTGGCTGAAAAACCAGATTCTTTGCGAATAATCGAATATACCAACGCTTCATCAACATAAAATTCTGTTTGCAAATTCATCCGCGGATATAGCCCTGCATAAATGGCTTCTTTTGTTTCATAGCGGTGATAATCAGCCACCCGAAATGCCAAATCAGGCATGTTATAATCCAGCGCAAAACGGATCATCTGCTTTGTGAACTGCGGTGGCATATCATGATAAAGGTAACGCAATTCACGTGCGGCTTCATAAGCATTATCAATCTGCAATAACGCGGCTGCGCGTCTGCCTCCTTTTTGGCGAAGCAACCATTTGGTGAAGTCAGAAGATTGATCTGGCAGGCTGAAATCCACATGATGGATCTGGCCAGAAATTTGCAAAGCAAGAACCCCATAAAATGACTGGGGATAAGACAAAGCAATATCAAGATGGCGCATCGCCTCGGCAGGGTTTTTTTGCTTCATAAATGAGCGGTAAGACCAAAAAGCAGCCCCAGACCGCAAATTGGCTGGTGCCTCTTCTAATTCGGCAAGGGAGATGAAAAAGCTGTGGGCCAAATCATATTGGCCAGACCGCCATGCGGCCAAACCACCAGCCCAATAAGCCATCCAAGCTTTATCGCGACCCTTGCCAATCGCGTGACGCGCTGTGCGAATGGCTTTTTGATCAAGCCCAAAAATAAAATAGGCATGTGCGATTTCACCACGTAATTGCGCTTCTTCTGTTTTGGTCAGATATTTTAATGTCGCAGGATCAGATAAATAATTATTGCCTGCAGTCGGTGCGCGGCTTCTGATATAGCGCCTAATTTTTGATGCAATGGCGCGTGTTTGGCGTGGTGAGACGCGCCCTGCGGTGCTAGCAGGTATGCGGGCACGATAGGATTGCAATTCTGAATGACCAATACCGTTCAAATAGCCTTTTTTCGGGGCCTTTGGTGTCTTTGCCCCAGCAGGTTTGCGTTTTTTGGCAAGCCAGTTAATGCGGCTAGCCGCAGGATGATCATTATAATGAGATAACCAGTTGGATAATTCTTTGAAGCTAGAGCGCCACGCGGTGGGATGCAGATATTTTTGAGATAACACATGACCCATCAAAAGCGTATCATCTAGCTGGGTGATTAATGACGCTGCTTTTTTTATTTGGCCATCTTCTTGCAAGCGGAAAATCTCGCGATAAAGATCAGCGTCCTTTTGCGAAAGCAAATGCAAATTTGTGGCTGAAGATGGGCTGGCAAAGCCAAAAGAAACCGCAACAAAAACAGCCAATAGCGCGGCAAATTTCGCCAGCGGTCGAACAAGCAGGTCATTATGATAATTTGTCAAAATAGACCGCATTTAGGAGACCGCCTTATTACCTTAATTTGGGTTGTGAATGCACGATGATAGCCTAATTCGTTATGACGCAATCATCCCTGCTAATCAATGTTTTTTGCGCGTGCCAGTCAGCGCATGTCACTTGGTCTCTATGATGCCATCAGGCGATGTAATTTCACAAGATCTTGAAATGCCAGTTTTTTATGTTGTGGCGCGCGCAAAAGATACCCTGGATGAAGGCAAGGCAGCACCTGATAAGATTGGCCATTGCCAGCTTGGTAATGCTGGATTTTACCACGCAATTTCATAATACCATCTTCGCATTGAAGAAGCATCTTGGCAGATGAGCCGCCAACCGCCAAAATGATATCTGGGTTAATTAAGGTGATGTGCCTGTCCAAAAAAGGGCGCATCATCGTAATCTCTTCGCTGGTTGGTGGCCGATTACCAGGGGGCCGCCAAGGCAGAACATTTGCAATATAAACATGGGTACGGTCCAATTTCACCGCCCCAAGCATTTTATCAAGCAATTGGCCAGCCGCACCAACAAATGGCACACCCATTCTGTCTTCATCACGGCCAGGGGCTTCGCCGATCACCATAATTCGTGCCGCTTCATTACCATCTGAAAAGACCAAATTGCTGGCTGTGCGCTTGATATCACAACCGTCAAAAGCCAATAAGGCCTGTCGCAATTCATCAAGGCTGGTGATATTTTGCAAATCAGCCCCTTGTTTGGCAGGAATGTTGGCTTGGTTTGCGACTTGTTTTTTGATGGGAGGTGGTGATGTATCCCCAACGGACTGTGTTGTGGCAATTTGTGCTGAGCCCTTTATTGGCTGGGCGGGCAGATTGGGGATCTGTGCGCTGTTAATAGAGGCCAAAATGCTAGAGATTTCAAGCCGTTCAGCTTGCCAGCCACCTGTCTCATCAAGCAAGGCATCTTCGGCACCAATTTCCATCTGATAAGAAAGTGCTGCCAAAAGCGCGTCTTTTGTCATCTCTTTCATTGTCAAGATGTGCTCCATTTGCCATTTTTCATTTGCGTCCCATTTACAATGGTGACATAGAAAAATGCGAAGGTAAATTCAATAAGGTAATTCTGCGAGTGGGGCGTTTGTCTATCATTTTATAAATCATTGAGATGATAAAATGAAAAACAGATCACTTTAGGCACTAAGATAACAAAATGCCTAGGGGCAAAAGAAGAGGAAATAGGGTAATGGAACGTGAATCCATGGAATTTGACGTTGTTATTGTTGGCGGTGGCCCATCTGGCCTATCTGCTGCCATCAGATTAAAGCAACGTGCGGCTGAAGAAGGCAAATCAATCGAAGTTTGCTTGATCGAAAAAGGGTCAGAAATTGGCGCCCATATTCTATCAGGTGCGGTTCTAGAACCAAGAGCCTTGAATGAATTGATCCCTGATTGGCAGGAAAAAGGCGCCCCATTAGATACGCCTGTTGAAACTGATAAATTCATGTTCTTGACGCAATCAAATCAGTTCCGTCTGCCAACACCGCCGCAGATGAATAATCACGGCAACTATATTATCTCTTTGGGCAATTTCTGTCGTTGGCTAGGCGAACAAGCCGAAGCCCTTGGTGTCGAAATTTATCCAGGTTTCCCAGCGGCACATGTGATCCATGATGATAATGGCGCTGTTATTGGTGTTGGCACAGGTGATATGGGCATTGGCAAAGATGGCGAAAAAACAGATCAATATATGCCAGGCATGGATCTGCTCGCCAAACAGGTTATTTTTGCCGAAGGGTGCCGTGGTCATTTGACAAAAGGTTTGTTTGAGACCTTTAACCTAAGAGAAGGCAAAGACCCCCAAACCTATGCCATTGGCATCAAAGAATTATGGGATATTGACCCAGCCAAATCAAAGCCTGGCACTGTTTGGCATTCTGTTGGTTGGCCTTTGTCAACTGACACTTATGGCGGCTCATTCCTGTATCACCTCAATGGCAATCAGGTCGCCGTTGGCTATGTTGTGGGGCTTGATTATTCGAACCCGCATTTGTCACCATTTGAAGAGTTCCAGCGTTTCAAAACACATCCAAAAGTCAGAGATGTTTTTGAAGGTGGCCGCCGCGTGTCCTATGGCGCCAGAGCCTTGAATGAAGGTGGGTTCCAGTCCGTGCCAAAGCTGACATTCCCAGGCGGTTGCCTGGTTGGTTGCACAGCTGGCTTTTTGAATGTGCCAAAAATCAAAGGTACACATACCTCTATGAAATCTGGCATGTTGGCAGCGGATGCGGTGTTTGATGTGGTCACGCAAGAGGGCGCGCAAAATGCCGTTGAGCCAGTGTCATATGCTGAAAAGATTGAACAATCATGGCTGTGGAAAGAATTATATAAGGTCCGCAATATCAGACCATCATTTGCCAAAGGCATGTGGGCTGGCATGGCTTATTCTGCGCTTGATACCTATTTGCTTCGTGGTAATGCGCCATGGACATTTAAGCATCATGCAGATCACAGCAATTTGAAGCCAGCCAAAGATATGCCGAAAATTGATTATCCAAAACCTGATAATGTGGTCAGCTTTGACCGCAATTCATCTGTCTATTTGTCTGGCACCAATCATGAAGAAAATCAGCCCGTGCATTTGCGTCTGAAAGATGCGTCTGTGCCAGTTGAACATAATCTTGCAATTTATGATGCGCCTGAACAGCGTTATTGCCCCGCAGGTGTTTATGAAATTGTGCGTGATGAAAATGGGGAAAACCCAGCCTTGCAAATTAATGCGCAAAATTGTGTACATTGTAAGACATGTGACATCAAAGACCCCTCACAAAATATTCAATGGGTAACGCCAGAAGGGGGCGGGGGGCCAAATTACCCAAATATGTAAAATGATATGATAGACCAAATTGACAAAGACCTCATCAAGACGCCAGATATAGCACCCCGTTTTTCAGGGTTGGCCGTATCTGGCCGTCTATTGACCGGTCCCAATCTTTTTGGTCCCAATCTTTTTGGCTCAAGTCTTTTTGCTATTTGTCTTTTTGCGCTATCTGCGTGTGGCACTGCCACAACCAACTCTGGTTCAGTGCCATCAGCCTATGGTCAATCAGACCTAAATCCATCATCAGAAACAGGTCAATTCCTGCCTTTATCAGATGGGCTTTCCAGTAATTATTTGATGGCGCGCCAAGCGGTTTATCGCAATGATTTGCCATCTGCCACAGATTTTTTCACCAATGCGTTGCTTTTGGATGATGCAGATCAGGCCTTATTGCGCCAATCCTTTTTAACGCAATATCAAAGTGGCAATATTGAAAAGGCCGCTGACATTGCACGGCGAATGGAAAGTCTAAATTTCTCGATCCCTTTGGCACAAGAACCAGCCTTAATCGAGGCAGCGTTAAACAATGATTGGGATGCGGTCATCGCCTTATCAGATTTGCTTGCCCAAGCTGATACATCGGTTGTGATTGCGGCGATTGCCAAATCATGGTCATTGCTGGCACAAGATCATTTTGGTGCCGCTGTTGCCCAAATGACTGACTTAGCACGATTGCTTGAAAATGACGTTGGCATCAGCCCTGCTTTTATGGAAGTGCAGATCATCCATTTGCTAGAAGCCGCAGGGAAAACCAATGAAGCACGCAACCAGCTGTTGAGTTTGCGCGCGATTGACAGCTATGCCCCCCATGTCCAATTATCAATGGCAGCTGCTTTCCATCGCATGGGTGATGCCAACACGGCGCGCGTGATTATCACAAATCATCTATCGCCAAGTTTTGATAAGGCTTCGATTGCAGCAGCGTTTGATGATGGCAGCCATCATCTGTTAGCACCGATGACCATTCGTCGTGGCTTATCGCAATCCTTGCTTGATACAAGCTGGCTTGATGGACAGAAATCCATTCGCTCTTTGTTATTGGCGCGTGCGCATTTATCGTTAAATCTTTATCCTGATTTTGACGCGGCGCATTTTGTTATTGCCCAAGAATATTTGAATTTAAACCAGCTGCAGACTGCCCAGCGCCATCTTGATGCCATCACACAAAAAAGCGCCTATTATCTGCCAGCGCAATTGGCATTAATTTCATTTTATCGCAGAGATGAACGTTCATCAGATGCGCTGGCATTGGCCCGTGCTTTGTCAGATAATCGCCCAGATAATGAGAGATTATTGCTTGTTATCTCAGATATTCTGCGCTCTATCGACAGATGCGGTGAGGCGGTGCCTGTTTATCAAGCCTTATTGGGAAGTCAATTTGACAATGCCAGATTGCACCGCAACCTTGCCATTTGTTTGGAACGCACAGAACAAAATGAACAAGCAGAGGCGTATTTTTTATCTTCGTTAGATCTTGATCCTAATGACGCTTATACTTTGAATTACCTTGGTTATTGGTATGCCGATGAAAACCGCAATCTTGATGATGCCATTCGCTATATTGAAAAAGCTGTGGAATTGCGCCCTTCATCTGGTTATTTCGCCGATAGCCTTGGTTGGGTGCATTATCGAATGGGTGATTATGACAAAGCCATTCTATGGCTTGAAAAAGCCATTCAGCTAGAGCCGCTTGACCCTGTGATTATCGAACATTTGGGAGATGCTTATTGGCGGGTTGGTCGCACATTAGAAGCAGGTTATAAATGGAATCACGCTTTGCAACAAACAACAGAAACAGAGATGATGATGCGATTGCAAGATAAATTACAAGCCGCATCTGATGACGGGCAAGACCCTTTGGCCTATGAAGCATTTTAAGCGCACGGCATCACGATTTACTCTATTTCATTTGATTGTCGTAGGTGAGATGCCATGACAAACCAGACTTCTATCCTTGCCCCTGCAAAGGTCAATTTGACCTTATCTGTGACAGGGCGTGATGAAGAGGGGTATCATAAGCTGGTTTCAGCTGTGATTTTCACCTCTTTTGGTGATACTATTCACCTCGCCTCTTCCCCCAATGATAAAGATCTGCAAACCGCAGGCGCAAAGAAAATGTCATTATCTGGCCCATTTGCTGAAGCTTTGCATAACGCAGGTGGTGATGATTTGATCGAAAAAGCCCTTGCGCTTGCCAGCCAGCATAATATGTCAGCTGAGTTTCATGATGTGAAATTGGAAAAAAACATACCCCTTGGCGGTGGCCTGGGCGGCGGCAGTGCCGATGCAGGGGCCATATTGCGTCATTTATCTCGTGATTTATCCGAAAAAGAGATGGCGATCTTGCGCCAAAAAAGCCTGTCACTTGGCGCTGATGTGCCTGTTTGTTTTGACTCTTTTCCACAAATCATGACAGGCAAGGGTGAGGTTGCGCATCCTGTACGCCTATCAGAAGATGTGCCTTTCATTGTATTGGCCAACCCCCATTGTCATGCCAATACCAAAGAGATATTTGCGCAATTTCACCATGTAAAACAGCCCTATCGACCCATTGAAGCAACAGATGTGGCAAATATTTTGGCATCGTCTGATTGGCAGAGCTTATTTGATATTGGCAATGATTTAACCAAGCCAGCTTGTGACCTTTATCCTGAAATTGCCGCGCTTTTAGATGAAATGTCATGGCTTGGGTCGGCCTATCAAGATGATTTCATCGGCCGCGCCATGTCTGGCAGTGGGGCAAGCTGTTTTGCGTTATTTCACAATCTTGACGCCGCAAAGGCCTATGCGCAAAAGCTACGTGAAAAGGGGTTATGGGCGGTTGCGTCACGCTTTTATCAGCCACGCTGATTTTTTTGTTGCGTCGCAGGAATAAGAAGGCTATTTATTCGAAACCTTTTGGTAACGATTATGGTTTTTGGGGCGTGGCCAAGTGGTAAGGCATCGGTTTTTGGTATCGTGTACCGTAGGTTCGAATCCTACCGCCCCAGCCATAACGCTTTCATCATAAAGATCTTGGCTGATTACGCATCACCCCGCAGATCATCTTTCATTAAAAAGTCTATTGTGCTAACTCGTCAGCCTTGACTGAGATGCGATAACCGATAGCCATCATCTGTGGTTTCGATAATCGGTAATTCGCTTAATCGTGTAAATTTTTGGCGCAAGCGATAGATATGTGTTTCAAGCGTATGTGTCGTCAGACCTTTCTGAAACCCCCAAATCTCTGAAAGCAGCTCTTCACGGCTGACAGCATCTGGCGCACGCCTGATCAGCATTTTCATAATCATGGTTTCTTTTTCGGTCAGCAAAACTTTGCTGGCTTTATCTTTGGTCATGATGGTTTTGGTGCCTGGCACAAAATCAAAGCCAAGCACATCAAACCGCGCTTCATCAGATTGTTGATGCTGGCGTAAATGGGTACGCATTCGCGCCAATAATTCACGCATGCGCATCGGCTTTGCGATATAATCATTTGCCCCTGCTTCAAGACCTTGGATGATGCCATCTTCTGAATCTTGGCCTGTGAGCATTAAAATAGGCTTATCAAATCCCGCATCACGTAATCTTTTACAAATCATAAAGCCATTGCCATCTGGCAATTGCACATCAAGCAAAATGATATCAGGCGCGAATGCGTCAATTTTCTGATGCGCTTCTGCGACACTGCCCGCTTCTTCAATTTGCAAAATACCTTCGGCGGATAATTGCTGATGAAGCACCATGCGCAATGTGTCATCATCATCAACCAGCATCACACGCGTCATGGCTGAAATTTTTGATGAAGATGGTGTCATTTTTTTCACCCTCTATGGTACTGACTTTCATAATAGAGTATGATAGGCCATCGTGCATGTTGCAATAAAAGAGTGAAACATGACCTCACCCACAGATATCAAACAAAGCACCTCTTTATCCTCGCGTCGCATGGCACAGGCCTTTAGCACGTTAAAACGTGGTGAGATGATTTTGATTAGAGGCACCAATAACAGAGCGGCTTTGCTGCGCGCTGCGGAATTTGCTGATTATGATCAAGGTCAGATGAGCCAAATTGCAGCATCTGGCACATTATTATGCTTGCGACGGCAACATGTCGAAGCGTTAGGCCGCAAAGCCACTGGCAAGCGCCCTGTTTTTTCAACACCATCAGATCATCTTGATCAGGACGCGATTTTTGCGATCACCTATGGCAAATCACATGATTTGCCAGCTGATTTATCTTTTTTGGGTGAGGCAGAAGACAGTCTAGCGCATTTGGCAACACGTGTTTTAAAACAAGCCAAATTATTGCCAACTGCGCTGATATCATGCCTGACATCTGATGATCCGCAATATCATAATCAATTGGCCAATATTTATGCTTTGCCAATTGTGAATGCCTTTGATGTAGAACATCATGACAGCACAGCCCAATGGCAAATGACCAAAGGCGCTGTTGCTGACCTGCCTTTGTCAGCCGCACCAGAAACCAAAATTGTGATGTTCCGTTCTGAAAATGGTGAAGAAAATCACTTTGCCATTGTGGTGGCATCTGGCACAGACCAAGACACGCCTTTGGTGCGCATTCATTCCCAATGTATCACAGGTGATATTTTGGGGTCCTTGAAATGCGATTGCGGCCCGCAATTACAAACAGCCATTGCCAGAATGCATGAGGCTGGTGGCGGTGTTTTGCTGTATCTGGCGCAAGAAGGGCGTGATATTGGTCTGATGAATAAAATCAGAGCCTATGCCTTACAAGATGATGGCTATGATACCGTTGATGCCAATCACAGGCTGGGATTTGCCACGGATGAGCGTGTCTTTATCCCTGCAGCGGTTATGTTGCGGGAATTGGGTATCACTTCGATAAAATTAATGACCAATAACCCTGATAAGGTCGAACAATTATCGCGGTTTGGAATCACTGTGACAGAGCGGGTACCATTAATACTGCCAAGCAACCCCCATAATGAACGCTATTTAGAAGTCAAAAAACAGCGCACAGGCCATTTATTTGATCAAGAGTGATCATGATTCTGGTATGTGATCAAGAGTGATCATGATTCTGGCGCGGTAATCTTTCACCAAATAAGGCAGAGCCCACTCTGACATAATCAGCACCAAATGAAATGGCTGTTTCAAAATCAGAGCTCATCCCCATGGATAAATGCGCCAGACCGCAATTTTTTGCCAACTTTTTCATTAAAGCAAAATGCATTGCCGCTTCTTCATCTGCTGTTGGGATACACATCAAGCCGATAACAGATAAGCCCAATTCATCACGGCAATAAGTCACAAAGGCTTCTGTTTCGGCTGGCGCAATGCCTGATTTTTGTGGCTCAAGCCCCGTATTGACTTGAATAAAACATGGCAAATGCCGATCTTGCTTTGCCATTTCCTTGGCAAGAGCTTGTGCAATTTTTGGCCGATCAACACTTTCAATCACATCAAATAATGCCACCGCTTCCCCTGCCTTATTGCTCTGTAACGGGCCAATAAGATGTAAAATCAAATCAGGATGAGAGGCTCTGCGATGTGCCCATCTTTGTGTGGCTTCTTGAACACGGTTTTCTCCGAATAGGCGATGACCTGTGGCAAGGGCTTGGGTGATTTTCTCATCAGGCTGTTGTTTTGATACCGCCACAAGCCGCACTGTCTCTGCAGGCGCCGGACTGACCTGTCTGGCTGTTTCAATCTGTGCCAAAACAGCGTCAAATGCTTGTTTTATCATCAAAAAATCACCTTTTTCCATTACATTTCGATCACGCAAAATTCTACAGATGAGCCTATCAGCTTCATGTGATAATTGTTACTAAAATGTTACATTAGCAAAAACTGTTGCAAAAATAACACAGCCTCACAAAAAAGCAGAAATCAGCACCATAAATATATTGTTAATAACTAATTAACCAATATCTTAAGGATAGCCAATAATGGTTTATTTAACTCTATGGAGACAAACATGCGTAAGATTCTTCTTGCTTCTACAGCTCTTGTAGCTCTTGGCGTGTCTGCTGCTTCTGCTGATATCTCAATCTCAGGTTCAGCTAAGTGGACATACTCATCATGGTCAGTAACTGGCGCAGACGCTGGTGCATCAAACGATACATTCAAGACAACTAACGACTTGACTGTTGCATCATCATTCGCTTCAGACAACGGCCTAACATACGGCACATCACACTCAATCGACGAAGCTTCTTCAGGCGACGGCGGCAAGATGTACGTTTCAGGTTCATTCGGTGAAATCCGCTTCGGTGGTGATTCAGCTGGTGACGCATATGACACAAACGCAGCCGTAACAGACGGTGAGTTGAACAAGTCAGGCACACTATTCGGTGGTGCTCCAACAACAGGTAAGTCAGGCAAGAACGGCATTTCTTACTTCACACCATCAGTTAACGGTTTCTCAGCTGGTGCATCTGTAGATGACGCTGGTTCAGACAACACATCAAACAACGATGTTACTGAAATGGGTCTTAGCTACTCACAGTCAGTTGGTGAAGCAACAGTTAAGATTGCTTACGCAACACGCGACACATCGGCTACAACTTCAGGCGGCACAAACGGTGAAACAGCAACTTCATTGGGCGCAACTGTAACAATGGGTGACTTGTCAGTAACATTGGCACAGAACACTCAGAAGGACGATGCAAACACAACTGATTACTCATCAACAGGTGTTGGCGTATCATACGTTCTACAGGACGGCCTAACATTGAAGGCACACACTGTATCAGCTGAAGACGACAAGACAGCTGGCGAAAAGTCAGACGAAACAGCTGCTTCATTGACATATGTTGTTGCACCAGGTCTAACAGCAAACATTGCTTACACAGACTACGCACACAACACAGGTTCAGCGAAGACAACTGGTTCAGCTACAACAGCTTACCTAAAGGTTGCTTTCTAATTTGTGAAAGTTATCGTATAAGAAAGGGGTCGGTTCGCCGGCCCCTTTTTTTTAACCAAATTCCGAGGAGAAACGGATGACACGCTTTGCTCTTGCTGCCCTCATTTGTTTAAGCCTTTCTGCTTGCGCAGGACTAACATTATCTGAAAACCAAGAGGCCAATGATAAAGGCGATGGTTCAGGTTCATTTTTAACTGGTAAAGATGAACAAGGTATTGTGATCTCTGATTTTGGTAGCCCCAATAAAGCGGGCGCATCAGCCTTGCCAGTCAACGCCTTATTATGGCGCGCTTCATTAGATGTCGCATCTTTTGTACCATTAAGCGATGTTGATACATTTGGCGGTTCTATTTTAACAGAATGGTATTCTCTGCCATCACGACCAAATGAACGCATTAAGCTTGCGATTTTTGTGCTAGATCGCGAATTACGTTCTGATGGCATCAAAGTCATTGTCTATGTACAGCAAAATGAAAATGGCATTTGGACTGATGCAGGACAAGATGTCGAAATGGCTGTGCGTATTGAAGAATTGATTCTGACAAGAGCAAGAGAGATCAGAGCTGCTGCACAAGTGGAATCAGAAGAATAAAATTCGTCTTTGATTAGTTCCGAAATCATCAGCGTCATAATAGATATAGTTAAAAAAACCCTGACCATATGGCAGGTTGTTCCAGGTTAGCATCATGAGCGATTTTGATCCCCGTACCCTCGAAGAAAAATGGCAATCAGCTTGGGATGAGGCTGGTGCTTTTGTCTCTGATAGTGACACAGATAAGCCAAAATATTATGTACTAGAGATGTTTCCTTACCCCTCAGGGCGCATTCATATGGGCCATGTGCGCAATTACACCCTTGGGGATGTGGTGGCACGCTATCGCAAAGCCAAAGGGTTTAATGTCTTGCATCCAATGGGGTGGGATGCGTTTGGTCTGCCAGCGGAAAATGCGGCGATGGAACGCGGCGTCCATCCTGGCGCATGGACAGTTGAAAATATTGCGGCAATGCGTGCCCAGCTAAAACGCATGGGCCTGTCTTATGATTGGGACAGAGAGGTTGCGACCTGTACCCCTGATTATTACCGCCATGAACAAAAAATGTTCCTTGATTTTCTAGCGTCTGGCCTTGCCTATCGCAAAGAATCATGGGTGAATTGGGATCCTGTTGAGCAAACCGTTCTTGCCAATGAACAGGTGGTAGATGGCAAGGGGTGGCGCTCTGGTGAGCCTGTTGAGCGCAAACAATTATCGCAATGGTTTTTGAAAATCACCGATTATGCCGCTGATTTGTTAGAGGCAATTGAAGGTCTTGATAGATGGCCTGACCGTGTGCGTTTGATGCAACATAATTGGATTGGCAAATCTGTCGGGGCAAGCCTGACGTTCCAAGCTGCCTCACAAAATGATTATTTTGCTGATCTTGAAATATTCACAACACGCCCAGATACCTTATTTGGTGCGTCTTTTGTCGCGGTTGCACCAAACCATCCTTTGGCATTGGCCGTGGCAAAAGACAATGATGAAGCTGAAGGCTTTTTGGCAGAATGTTCGGCGCTTGGCACATCTGAAGCGGCTATTGAAAAAGCCGAAAAGAAAGGCTTTGATACAGGGCTTTGTGTTGCGCATCCGCTAGAAGATGGCAAAACATTACCTGTCTATATCGCCAATTTTGTTTTGATGGATTATGGCACAGGGGCGATTTTTGCTTGTCCAGCCCATGACCAACGCGATTTGGACTTTGCCCGCAAATATGATTGCCCTGTGACAGCGGTTGTTCTGCCATCTGATCAAACAGAAGCAGATTTCACCATTGGCACAGAAGCCTATACAGGTCCTGGTACCTTGATTAATTCAGGGGCTTGGAATGGTCTCTCTGTTGATGAGGCAAAGCAAACAGCGATTGCTGAAATTGAAAAGCGTGGCTGTGGCTCAGCGAAAACGACCTATCGTTTGCGTGATTGGGGTGTCTCTCGCCAGCGTTATTGGGGCTGTCCAATCCCCATCATTTATTGTGATGATTGTGGAACTGTGCCTGTGCCGCAAGACCAATTACCTGTGACCTTGCCAGAAGATGTGAATTTTGAAGGTAATGGCAACCCGCTTGAAAATCACCCAAGCTGGAAACATACAAATTGTCCCTCATGTGGCAAAGAAGCGGTGCGTGAAACAGATACCTTTGATACCTTTTTCGAAAGCTCATGGTATTTCTTGCGCTATACAGATCCTAAATCTGATCACGCCTTCTCAAAAGAAGCGGCGGCTTATTGGATGCCCGTTGATCAATATATTGGCGGTGTTGAACATGCGGTGCTTCATTTGCTTTATTCTCGCTTCTTCACAAGAGCCTTATCAAAAGTGGGCTATTTAACTTGTGATGAGCCATTTGCAGGTCTATTGACACAAGGCATGGTCTGTCACCAATCCTTTAGAGATAAAGATGGTGGCTGGTTATTCCCTGAAGAGGTTAAAAAAACCGATGCTGGCTGGGTACATGCCACAACAGGGGCCGCGATTGACGCTGGCCGCGTTGAGAAAATGAGCAAATCAAAGCGCAATGTGGTTGACCCTGAATTAATCATCGAAACCTATGGCGCAGATACGGCGCGTTTATTTATGTTGTCTGATTCCCCGCCAGAACGAGATCTGGAATGGACCGAATCTGGTGTCGAGGGCGCAAACCGCTTTATCACCAAGATTTGGCGTCTGAAAAGCCGCCTATCTGGCACGGATGGCATCACCTCATTTGACACGTTAAGTGACGCTGCAAAGGCCTGTTTGCGCATCACCCACCAATCAATTGAAGCCATCGGCACTGATATTGAACGCTTTGCCCTTAATAGATGTGTGGCACAGCTTCATATTTTGGTTGGTGCCATCAGCGATTTAAAAGAAGATAGCCAAGGCGCAAATGAAGTTCGTGATTTTGCGATTTTGAAATTATCTCATCTATTGGCACCCTTTTCACCTCATATGGCAGAAGAGCTTTATCATGCCGCAGGTGGTGACGGGCTTGTGGCAAATGCGCCATGGCCAATCGCAGATCAAAGCTGGCTGGTTGAAGATGATGTAGAAATCGGCATTCAGGTCAATGGCAAATTGCGTGGGACCATCCGCCTGCCAGTTAATTGCGATAAAAAAGAAGCTGAAGAAAAAGCACTGGCGCATGAAAGCATCCTGAAATATCTTGATGGTAACAGCCCGAAAAAGGTTATTGTGGTACCAAACAGGATTATTAATGTTGTACTTTAAACAGTTTTTTATAACATGTGTGATGCTCGCAGCCTTATCAGCCTGCCAAACCATTTCTGTGCGTGAATTATCAGAAATCACACAGCCAGAACTGGATCGCATTGAAATTGGTTCGCCAAGCAGTCGAAATGAACAAATTTTTTATCGGCAATTGCGTGATAATTTTGCCCAAAATGACGCCTTACGTGATTACCGCCTGACAATTCAGCTTTCACAGTCAAATTCATCGACCTTGTCTGTGAAAGGCAAAAGTTCAAATTTGTCAAAAACCGTGATGACTTTAACATACCAGCTTGAAGATCGGGTATCAGGTGATCTTGTCACCAATGGCAACCTGTCTGCCACTTCAACATCTGGCACAGTTAGCTCCTATTATGGGCAAGATAAATCAAAGCAATTTGCGGCGGAACGCCTAACGAAGCAGTTAGCTGATAAATTAACCTTATCCTTGCGTAATTATTTTTTGATTACGCATAATGAGGCCCAATCACAATAGAATACAGATAAGGGTTAAGGCACATAGATGAAGATACCACCAAGAGATATCGCATCTGTTCTCGCGCGCCCGTCTCCTGCTTATTTATGTTATTTTTTTCATGGTGCAGATACAGGCCTGATCAAGGAACGTGCCACACAAATTGCACATCAGATTTGCCCTGATCGTGATGATCCCTTTCAATCCATTAATTTACGCGGGGAAGATCTGAAATCAGATCCGCTGCGGCTGTCAGAAGAGGTTTCCGCCATTGCCATGTTTGGTGCAGAACGGCTGGTACATGTAAAAGGCACTGGTACCGAATTGCTTGACGCTGTGAAAAAAGCCTTGCCTGATTTGGCATCTGGTACACGCCTTGTGATTGAAGCAAGCGATACAACCACCCGCCATGCGCTTGTCAAATTATGTGAGGCAGATAAGAAAACCGCCTCGATTGGCTGTTACAGCGATGAAGACAGGGATATTGGCCAATTAGCCCGCCAAATTTTCGTACAAGATAAGATTTCCATCGATCAAGACGCACTTTTATTATTAATCAGCCGTTTGGGTAGTGACCGCCTTGCCAGCCGATCTGAAATTGAAAAATTAGCGCTCATGGCAGGGCCAAATGGGTCTTTGACATTAGAAGATATTGAGCAGGCAATTGGTGATTCTTCTGCACAAGCCATTGATAATATTATGAAATCTGTCTTTTCAGGCGATGTGCCATCTTTGGCAATCACGCTCGAAAAAGCACGGATGGAGGAATTAGCTCCTATCGCGATTTTGCGTCAAATGGCGATGTCATGTCGGCAAGTTTTTGAGGCCACATCCTATATTTCACAAGGGGAATCAGCGGCTTCTGCCATTGCGAAATTACGGCCACCTGTGCATTTCAAGACAAAACCATTGCTCACCTCTGTGGCATCACGGCTGTCACAAGAGGCGGCTTTGGCTTTTTGGCAAAAGACAACCTCACTAGAAGCTGATTTAAAATCAGGTCGTATTTCTGATCCCTATACGCATATTGGGCAAGGTTTATTGGGGTTATGTTTAAGGCTGAAATCACGAACAACATAAGCCAAAGCCAATGGTCTTTTTACCCTTAAGACGATTGGTCTGCATTTAGCCCCAATTTTTCCAATAACATATCAAGCTGGTCAAATGAGGATACCGCGAATTTCACAGCGCCTTTTTCGGTCTTTTCATCCCAATTCACAGAGAGACGCAGACCGAGAAGATCTTTTGCTCTTTTCTCTAACGCTTTGATATCACTTGATTTTTCAGTCTTTTCTTTTGGTGTTATTTCTGCCGCTTCATGACGTGCCAGCTTTTCAACCTCTCTGGCACTAAGCTGATTTTCGACAACTTGTTTTGCCAGAGCAAGAGCATCTTCATGACCAATTAAGGGGCGCGCTTGGCCAGCGGTTAAGGCACCAGATAAAATCATGTCATGGATCTCATCTGGTAGAGATAATAAGCGCATCATATTTGAGATATGTGGTCGTGATTTACCAATAATCTCAGCCAATTGATCTTGGGTATAATCATGCGCATCCAGCAAAGCACGATAGCCCAAACCTTCTTCAATCGCGGTCAAATCTTGACGTTGGATATTTTCAATCAAAGAGATTTCAGTGGCTTGTTTTGTGGAGAAATCACGGATAATGGTTGGAATATCATGAAGTTGGGCAATTTGCGCCGCCCGCCAGCGGCGTTCACCCGCAATTAATTCATAACGTCCTGGTTTTTGCGGGTTCGGCCTGACCAAAATTGGCTGGATAATGCCATTTTCAGACATTGATTGTGCCAATTCTTCTAAGGCGGATTTATCAAAGATGCGGCGTGGTTGCCAAGGCCCTGGGTTAATCCATTCCACTGGCACTAAGCGAATATCTGTCGCGCGGCCGCCTCCTTCTTTTTGTGGTTTGCCGCTTTCAGTCACAGTTGCCGCAACCGCAGGTGCTGCCTCGCCTAATAAAGAAGATAGGCCTCTACCTAATCCTTTGGCTGGTGCTTTTTTGGCCCCTGTTTGTTTTGGTCCATTTGGTGATTGATCTTTAGCACTCATATCATGAATTCCTATTATTTTATGAGGAGATTGCAGCTTTTTCTTGGTTTAATAATTCAGCAGCCAATGCGGCATAGGCTTGCGCCCCTGTTGATTTCAAATCATACATCAAGACAGGTTTGCCAAATGACGGCGCTTCTGAAATGCGCACATTTCGTGGGATCACAGTTTGATAGACCAAATCCCCAAAATAAGACCGCACATCAGCAGATACCATATCAGATAATTTATTGCGGCTATCATACATGGTTAACACAATACCCTGAATGGCCAATTCTGGATTGAAATTCTGCTTTACCACATTAATCGTCCGAACCAATTGTGATAGACCTTCAAGGGCATAAAATTCACATTGTAGTGGCACCAAAGCCCGATCTGCGGCAGATAGCGCATTCACCGTTAATAGGCCAAGTGATGGTGGGCAATCAATTAACACATAATCATAATGGCCTCTGGCGCCGCGCAAAGCATCACGAAGGCGATGTTCACGTTCATCAAGGGCACTTAATTCAATTTCGGCAGCTGATAAATCCATTGTTGTGGGTATGATATCTAGGCCAGGCACCAAGGTTTGGCAAATGGCTTCTGGCAAGCTGATTTGCCCTGCGATCAAGCGATAAGTATTGCGCTCTCTGTCAAAATCGGTGACGCCAAGCCCTGTGCTGGCATTGCCTTGCGGGTCAAAATCTATCAATAAGACCTTATGACCACAAGCTGCTAATGCGGTTGCCAAATTCACCGAAGTTGTGGTTTTACCCACGCCCCCTTTTTGATTTGTGATTGCCAAGATTCTGGTCATCTAGCCCACTTTTCCCCATCGCCTGTTATTAGGCCCTATTTTTTGATCATCTCTTTTGATCATCTCATCCGATAATAATCACCCGATAATAATCATCAGATCATGCCATACGTTTCATCTGCAATATCACACCATCACCAGATGCCAATGAGGGATAAAGCGTGCTTTCTACTTTCTGCGAATTCGCCAACAGGGTCAATTCTTCATTTACACCGCGGCCTTTTAATAGCCAAAAAATTTGCCCGTCTTTATGTTGCGGTAAAGTCCAATCCGATAAACGATCAAGCGGTGCAAAAGCGCGGGCCGTAATAATATCCGCATTACGATACGATAATGTTTCAAGCCGTTCATTATGAATCACAGCCTGTGTCTGTGTTTCAAGCAGCGCGGTCTGCATAAAGGCACATTTTCTTGTATCCGATTCTACCATTTCAATCTGGTGCGATGTGGTCATTGCCAAAATCACAGCTGGTAGACCTGCCCCAGATCCACAATCCAGAATGGTCATAGGCTCTTTGGGAAGATGGCTCACCAATTGCAGAGAATCCAGAATATGGCGCTCCCACACATCATCTAATGTCTTGCCAGATACAAGATTGATGGCTTTCTGCCATTTTTGAAGCAAAGCCACATAGAGTTCTAGTTTTTCACATGTTTCACGTGAAACATGAAGCGCATCATGTGCATAATGCAAGACGCTAGCCTT
>JBMHDH010000027.1:0-81113 GCA_049889495.1 Puniceispirillaceae bacterium (SeqCode)
TTACCGCCACGATATTCCGCAACCTTATCTTGATTATCGGCCAGAACCTGATCAATCAGCCCTTCAATTGCGCCTGTATCAGAGACTTGTTTTAAGCCTTTTTCTTCAATGATATCAGCGGCATCTTTCGATGTTTCAAACATATCAGCAAAGACATCTTTTGCGATACGGCCTGAAATGGTGCCATCTGAAATCAGCCCAACCAAACCGCCAAGCTGTTTAGGCGACACAGGGCTATCTGCCAGCGATTTGCCAGCCTTATTCAACGCCCCAAATAATTCCACTGTCATCCAATTGGCTGTCAGCTTTTTATCTTGGCCAGTGGCGGCTTCTTCATAAAAGGCGGCTGTCTCGCGTTCTTCTGTTAACACCGCCGCATCATAAGATGACAGACCATAATCCGTGATCATTCTGGCACGGATTTGATCTGGTAATTCTGGCAAGGCTGCCTTTAACGCATCAACCAGATCTTGCGAAAATTCCAATGGCAATAAATCTGGATCAGGGAAATAACGGTAATCATGCGCATCTTCTTTGCCGCGCATCGCCCGTGTTGTGCCTGTGTTGGTATCAAACAACCTTGTTTCCTGAACAATCTCGCCGCCCTCTTCGATAACTTCGATCTGGCGTTGCACCTCATAATCAATCGCCGCCATGATAAAGCGCACGGAATTCAAATTTTTGGTCTCTGTTCTGGTGCCAAGGGGATCACCAGGGCGACGCACAGACACATTCACATCAGCGCGCATCGACCCTTCTTCCATATTGCCATCACAGGTACCAAGATAGCGCACAATGGAACGCAATTTCTTCATATAGGCACCAGCTTGCTCTGCGCTTCTGATATCAGGCTTAGAGACAATTTCCATCAAGGCAACGCCAGAGCGGTTCAAATCAATGTAAGATTTTGACGGGTGCTGGTCATGCATCGATTTCCCAGCATCTTGTTCAAGATGCAAGCGTTCAATGCCAATGGTAACTGATGATCCATCTTTTAAATCAATTGTGATCTCGCCCTCACCCACAATCGGATGTTTAAACTGGCTGATCTGATAGCCTTGTGGCAAATCAGCGTAAAAATAATTTTTACGATCAAACACAGAATAACAATTAATGGCAGCGTTCAGCCCAAGGCCTGTGCGGATGGCTTGTTTCACACATTCTTCATTAATCACAGGCAACATGCCAGGCATCGCGGCATCAACTAACGAAACATTCTGATTGGGATCAGCCCCAAAACGGGTTGGCGCACCAGAGAATAATTTTGACCTAGAAGAGACTTGGGCATGGACTTCCATCCCGATGACCACTTCCCATTCGCCTGTGCTTGATGTCACTAAATTGCTCATGACGCACCTCCTGCCATTCTAGGGGCTATGGCATTAAAACCAGCGGCGTTTTCCAACTGCTTTGCCACAGCGTACATTTTGTCTTCAGCAAAAGCGTCACTTAAGACTTGTAAGCCAAGCGGTAAGCCATCACCATTCACCCCTGCTGGCACAGACATGCCTGGGATACCAGCCAAATTGGCTGGCACGGTAAAGACGTCATTTAGATACATCGTCACAGGATCAGCTTGTTTGACACCCAATTCAAAGGCGGCACTTGGTGTGGCAGGTGTTAAAATGGCACCAACCTGTTTAAAGGCTTCGTCAAAATCATTGCGGATCAGGCGGCGTACTTTCTGGGCCTTAAGATAATAGGCATCATAATAACCAGCCGATAACGCATAGGTACCGATCAAAATACGGCGCTGAACTTCATCACCAAAACCTGCGGCTCTGGTGATTTCATACATATCATCCAGCGAACCACCTTCTTCGATACGGTTGCCATAACGCACCCCATCATAACGCGCTAGATTGGATGACGCTTCAGCAGGCGCAATGATATAATAAGTGGGCAAAGCATATTTGGTATGTGGCAAGGAAATATTGACCAATTCTGCACCAGCATCTTTCAGCCAAGCTTGACCATCTTGCCATAATTTGATGATGGTCTCATCCATGCCATCCATTTGATATTCAGATGGAATGCCAATCTTCATACCTTTTACACCAGCCGCCATAGAAGCTGTCAAATCTGGAAAGGCCACATCAGCTGAAGTGGAATCTTTAGGATCATGCCCTGCCATAGACGCAAACATTAACGCGCTATCATCGACATCTTTGGTAAATGGCCCTGCTTGATCAAGTGATGATGCAAAAGCAACCACACCCCAGCGCGAACAACGCCCATAGGTTGGCTTCATCCCAACCACACCACAAAAAGCCGCTGGCTGGCGAATAGAGCCGCCTGTGTCTGTGCCTGTGGCCATTAAAGCAGAACGGGCCGCCACCGAAGAGGCAGAGCCGCCTGATGAGCCACCAGCGGCCAAATCAGCACCACCAACATGGCTGAAAGGGTTAATCGCTGGCCCAAAAGCAGATGTCTCATTGGCTGACCCCATGGCAAATTCATCACAATTTAATTTACCAAGCATCACCGCACCATCTGACCATAGCTGGCTTGTAACAGTTGATTCATAAGGCGGCACAAATTGTTTCAAAATATTAGAACAAGCGGTGGTGGCAAGACCAGATGTCGCAAATAAATCCTTCACCCCGACTGGCAAGCCTTCAAGCGCACCTGCCTGATTTTTGGCATAGGCATCATCACTTTTGGCCGCCATTGCCAGCGTGCGCTCTTCATCCATGGCCACATAATTGTTCAATGATGCGGTCTCAGCCGCCGCCTGTAAATAAGCGCGGGTAAGTTCAGTCGCTGAAAAATCACCTTTTTCAAGGCCAGCGCGTGCTTGAACAGCTGTAAAATTCAATAAATCAGACATTATTCAACCACCTTTGGCACAACAAAAAAGCCGCTTGCTTCTTCTGGTGCGTTTGACAACACCTTTTCTGCGACATCGCCATCTGAGATGATATCTTCGCGCATTGGCAATTTATGACCTGTGACAGATGCCAATGGTTCCACCCCATCAGTATCCACCTCATTCAGTTCTTCAATCCAACTGAGAATTCTATTCAAATCTTGTGCGATCGGCTCTTTGCGATCATCATTCAGACGGATGCGGGCCAACCTTGCGATTTTTTCAACGGTTGCTGCATCTACTATGGCCTTGTCAGCAGACATGGGTTATGCCACTCCTTAAAGCGAGATTAATTATAATCTCAATTTTTAAACAAATTTTTTAACATTGTAAGCGAAATACCACCGACCATGCCAATTCGCAACCTTTCAGATGCGCAAAATCTTTTAAATAGCGGCCAAAAATTTATGGGCCTTGATGTGGGCAAAAAGACCATTGGCCTTGCCATCGGCGATCCAAATCATCAAATCGCAAGTCCCCATCGCATTTTATGGCGCAGCAAATTCACCAAAGATATGACGGATCTGTTTGCTGAGATGGACCAGCTGAATGTGGGCGGGCTTGTTGTCGGTTGGCCGCTTAATATGGATGGCAGTACAGGGCCACGTTGTGATTCTGTGCGTGATTTCTGTCATGCGCTTATGCGTCTGAAAGATTACCCCATCATTTTGCATGATGAACGCTTATCCACGGCGGCTGTGGAACGTGCGATGCTATCTGCTGATATGACGCGCGCCAATCGCCACCAAAGACGTGATGCACTGGCCGCTGGCTGGATTTTACAATCTGCCTTTGATGCGATGCCAAGAGAGGCTGCACAAGCAAGAGAAGCTGCCCAAGATGACGAAAATTCGCCACTTTAACCACAAATTATGACGCGTTGACTTTGCATCCAAGCTTACCCAACTCGGTCATGGTGCAAATAATCTTGGCAATCTAAACCGTTCTGGAGTAATGATAAGGCCATGACGACATCTATCCCTGCGCAAGTTAGCCTTCCTTCGAAACATCTTTTGGGCATTGAAGGCATGGACATTATGACCATGCATCATTTGCTTGACCGCGCCAGCTATTTTGCGGACCATTTAAATGATGATCTTGACCAAACGCTCAAAGGGCAAACCATTGTTAATTTGTTCTTTGAAAACTCAACGCGTACCCGTGTTTCTTTTGAAATCGCAGCCAAAAAATTAGGCGCGTCTGTGTTAAATATCTCCGTTGCTGGCTCATCTGTGAAAAAAGGTGAAACGCTGGTTGATACGGCCACAACGCTAAATGCCATGCATCCTGATATTTTGGTGGTACGCCACAATGCGTCTGGCACCCCGCAATTATTATCCAATCATATTGACGCTGCGATTATCAATGCGGGTGATGGCCGCCATGAACATCCCACACAAGCGTTGCTGGATGCGCTGACTATCAAACGCCGTTTTGGACATATTGAAGGGCTTCGCATTGCAATTTGCGGTGATATCGCCAACAGCCGTGTGGCACGTTCTAATCTTTATTTGCTAGGCGGGCTTGGTGCTGAAATCAGATTTGTTAGCCCTGCCACCTTGGTGCCGCCAGCGATCGCTGATATGGGCGTTTCTGTCTATCATGACATGGCACAAGGCATTGCTGATTGCGATATTGTGATGATGCTGCGTCTGCAAACAGAACGCATGGAAGGCAGAGAAACGCCAAGCCAGCATGAATATTTCAATCTGTTTGGTCTTGATCAAGAAAAGCTGGAACAAGCCGCCCCGAAAGCTATGATTATGCATCCTGGCCCAATGAATAGAGGGGTTGAGATTGATTCCGCCATCGCCGATGATCATGAA
Source organism: Puniceispirillaceae bacterium (SeqCode) (assembly GCA_049889495.1). Classification (GTDB taxonomy): domain Bacteria; phylum Pseudomonadota; class Alphaproteobacteria; order Puniceispirillales; family Puniceispirillaceae; genus UBA685. The sequence goes on from JBMHDH010000027.1 coordinate 4,696, forward strand.
CGCTCATTGATCCAAAAACAGGTGGAAATGGGAGTGGCAACCAGAATGGCTTGTCTTGAAGCATTGGCTTTCACAGCTGCAAAACACAAATAGGGGTGGCCATGAAAACGCTGTTAAAAAATGCGCACTTAATTTGCCCCGTTCAACAATTTGACGGGCCTGGTTATCTTGGCATGGCAGATGGCCAAATCATCGCCTGTGCCCTTGGCACCATAAAAGATGAAAGCTCTTATGAGCGCATCATCGATTGCAAGGGACATATCGTTGCCCCAGGCTTGATTGATATGCGGGTACAATCAGCTGATCCTGGTGAAGAACATCTTGAAACGCTAGACAGCTTGTTAAGTGCGGCCGCCCATGGTGGCATCACCTCGCTTGTTACCTTGCCAGATACAGACCCTGTCATTGATAACCGCGCCATGATAGATTCTCTTAGCTTGCGGGCCTCTCGCCGCTTTGGGCCGCGTCTTTACCTGTATGGCGCGTTAACCAAAGGACAAAAAGGCCATCAAATGGCTGAATTGGGCATGATGGCAAATGCGGGTGCTGTTGGCTTTGCCTCTGGACGTCATTCTATCCAAGATAGTTTGATTATGCGCCGCCTGATGACCTATGCCGCTATGTTTGACAAACCTGTGATTCATCATTGCGAAGATTACCAGCTGACGGATGGTGGCGAGATGAATGAAGGCGAAACCGCAACAAGGCTTGGCCTGATTGGTATGCCTGCCGAAGCAGAAGCGATTATTGTACAGCGCGATATTGCATTGGCACGCCTCACCAAATCACGCTATCACATTGCCCATATCTCTACCGCCGCAGCCCTAGATGCTGTGAGACTTGCCAAAGCAGATGGCGTGGCTGTTACATGTGATACGGCCCCCCCTTATGCGTTATTGAATGAACATGCGGTAAACGGGTATAATACCGCATTTAAATTATCACCGCCTTTGCGCTCTGAAGGTGACAGGCTTGCGGTGCTTCAGGCCTTATCAGATGGCACGATTGACGCGCTTGCCTCTGATCATTCGCCTGTCAATTATGATGAAAAAGCCCAACCTTTCGGTCAAGCCAGCAATGGGGCATCTGGTCTGGAAACGCTATTTCCCACCTTAATGACCATGGTGGCCAATCAGTCTTTATCGCTGCTTCAGGCGATTACCTTAACCAGCACCAACCCTGCGCGTATTCTTGGTATTGCTGGCGGCTCGCTTGAAACAGGATTGCCAGCCGATGTGATTTGTTTTGATCCGCATTCAGCGATGGTCATTGACCAATCACGCTTTTTATCCCGCTCGCGCATTTCCCCATTTCATGGCCAGCCTGCCCATGGCAAAATTTGCCATAGCTTTGTTGGCGGTAACGATATTTTAGAGGCGTAATCATGTTTTGGGAAATCATTGCTCTCTGCCTATTTGGCTATCTCGTTGGCTCTGTGCCTTTTGGCCTTGTCAGTGCGCGTCTTGCAGGGCTCGGCGATATCCGCAAAATTGGCTCTGGCAATATTGGCGCGACCAATGTGTTGCGATCTGGCCATAAGGGCGCTGCTTTTGCCACATTAATTGGCGATGCTGGCAAAGGGGCTTTGGCTGTTTTGATATGCCGACTAGCAGGGTATGAGACCGCATCTGCTGTGGTGGGGCTGTGCGCTGTTATCGGGCATTGCTATCCGATCGGTCTGTCATTTAAGGGTGGTAAAGGCGTTGCCACCGCGATTGCCACAATTGCGATGTTATCTTGGCCTGCTGGCCTTGTGATGGCAATAACATGGCTTGTGATGAGTGCCATTTTCAAGATCAGCTCTCTATCGGCCTTAACAGGCTTTGTGACCGCGGTCATCACCTCTTATTACTTTTATGATGACTGGCTGATAATCTTAGGCATCGCGGCCTTAAGCTTCTGGCGACACAGGGACAATATCAAACGCTTGCTAAAAGGCCAAGAAAGCAAAATTAGCTTTCAGAAAAGCGTGAAATAATCATCTCAAAAAAAAGAGATGGCATTTACCATTCGTTAATAAAATTATGCCTTAACTGTCTATATGACAGATAAAGAACATCTCAATGCCTTGCGCTTGATCAGAACGCCGCAGATAGGCCCGATAACCTACAGCCTGTTAATTGCGCGCTATGGCTCTGCCAGCGAAGCTGTTAAAGCAGCACCACAATTAGCAAAACGCCAAGGACGGCCTCTGAAAATCGCAGATATCGCCTCTTGTGAAGCCATTATCAAACAATGCCAATCATCTGGTGCAACAATGCTTGTGAAATATCAAGCAGGCTATCCTGAGCGGTTAAATGTCTTTGATAATGCGCCAGTAATCTTATTTGCCAAAGGCCATCTATCCTTATTCAACCGAGATATGTTGGCAATCGTTGGGGCACGAAACGCCTCTGTGAATGCGATGACACTGGCGTCTAAATGGGCAGATGAAATCGGCCAAGCTGGCTATGTCATTATATCTGGTTTGGCCAGAGGCATTGACAGAGCCGCGCATATTGGCGCGTTACGCCATGGCACAATTGGTGTTTTGGGAAGCGGTGTGGATGTGATTTACCCAGAACAGAATGCTGATATTTTCGAAGAGATGGTCAATCAAGGCTTAATCATCACTGAAATGATGCCAGGCACAAAACCATCACCACGCAATTTTCCTGCGCGAAACCGCATCATTGCCTCCCTTGCCAAAAGCACTTTGGTGATTGAAGGTGCAAAACAATCTGGCTCATTGATCACAGCGCGCGATACCGCTGAACGTGGCGGTGATGTCATGGCGGTTCCTGGAACACCACTTGATCCACGTGCCGCTGGGGGAAATGATTTGATCAAACAAGGCGCCCATCTGGTGACAAGCCCGCAAGATGTATTGGATATCTTACGAACCCCTTTAAGAGAAAGCACGCACCCAAAAACCATAATACAAAGACAAAATATGACACAAATTGACGATGAATTAATCACGAAGCTCGCCAATGAAATCATAAAAATGATAACAATTGAAGCAGTGGATATTGACGAATTAACGCGGCAATGCCATGTCAATGCACAGATGATTCAAATCGCATTGCTAGAATTGGAACTAGCTGGGCATGTCTTACGCCTGTCTGGTAACCGTGTTTGCAAAAATTTGAATTACGAATAGATACAAACACTTAATAGATTTTATTAAAGTGAATTTTTAGTTTGGTTTTTAGGGTAATCTTATGAAACTTGTCATTGTCGAATCACCTGCCAAGGCAAAGACCATCAACAAATATTTGGGTGATGACTATCAGGTGATGGCCTCTTATGGTCATATTCGCGACTTACCCTCAAAAGATGGCTCGGTAAAACCAGATGATGATTTTGCCATGGCGTGGCAATTATCAGATGGCGCAGGGCCGCGCTTAACCAGCTTGAAAAAAGCCGTCAAATCATCTGATGCTGTTATTCTGGCAACTGACCCTGACAGAGAAGGCGAAGCCATTAGCTGGCATTTGCAGGAGATTTTCAACGAAGCCAATTTGCTAGCTGGCAAGACAGTTCAACGTGTGGTGTTTAACGAAGTGACCAAAACCGCCATTTTGCGCGCGATGGAACAACCGCGTGATTTGGACACCAATTTGGTGAATGCCTATCTGGCGCGTCGTGCCCTTGATTATCTGGTGGGGTTTGGTATATCTCCCATTTTGTGGCGCAAATTACCAGGGGCCAGATCTGCGGGACGTGTGCAATCTGTGGCCCTGCGTTTGATTGTGCAACGTGAAAGCGAAATTGAATCATTTAAATCAGATGAATATTGGGATATTGAAGGACAATTTCTCTCTCAATCTGGCAAAAAGCTGCGGGCAAGCCTGACGCATCTTGATGGGGAAAAGTTAAAAAAATTATCGCTTCGTAATGAAGCGATGGCGCAAGATGCGGTGGCAAAATTGCAAGCGCAAAATTGGCATGTGGCAGATATCAAAACAAAACGAACACAACGCCACCCTGCCCCGCCTTTTACGACCTCTACCTTGCAACAAGAAGCCTCTCGTAAATTGGGCTTTTCTGCGACACGCACCATGCAAATCGCGCAAAAGCTTTATGAAGGCATGTCACTTGGCGCAGATACCACGGGACTGATCACCTATATGAGAACCGATGGCGTGCAAATGTCCATGGAAGCTGTCCATGCGTTACGCAATCAAATCACAGATCAATATGGCGCTGATTATTTGCCTGAGAAGCCGCGCTTTTATAAAAGCAAAGCTGCCAATTCCCAAGAAGCGCATGAAGCGGTGCGTCCGACAGATTTCAAACGCACGCCTGATAAGATGCGCAAATATCTAGATCATGATCAATTCCGCCTCTATGAGTTGATCTGGAAACGTGCCATGGCAAGCCAATTTGCGTCAGCTCAGCTTGATCAGACCACCATTGAATTGGCAAGCCAAGATGCCAAACACCAGATGAAGGCCACAGGGTCAGTGATTGTGTTTGACGGCTTTTTATCGCTTTATTTCGAAAGCAAAGATGAAGAGCAAGATGAAGGGAAAGGCACGCACGAGAAAAGCGATAAGCATGAAAAAGATATGATCTTACCTGCCTTAAAAGCGGGCGAAGATATGCGCTTGCAAGACACCTCGCCTGAACAGCATTTCACACAGCCACCGCCGCGTTACACAGATGCCAGCCTTGTCAAAGAGCTTGAAGCAAAAGGCATTGGCCGCCCATCTACCTATGCCTCGATTCTGCAATTGCTGGAAAAGCGCGGCTATGTGGCCAAAGATAAAAACCGCTTTTTCACAGAACATCGCGGTCGCCTCACCTCCAGCTTTTTAGAAAATTTCTTTGATCGCTATGTAGAATATGATTTCACAGCCGCGCTTGAAACCAAGCTTGATGATGTCTCAGCAGGTGCGATGCCGTATAAAAGATTGCTTGCTGAATTTTGGGGTGATTTCAAGCTGGCCCTTGATGACACCAAGGAATTGCGCATCACAGATGTGTTAAATCACTTGGATGCTGATTTAGAACAAGTCTTTTTCAAACCAGATGAAAATGGTGAAATCAAGCGGCAATGCCAAAAATGCCAGACAGGACGTCTTGGCTTGAAATTAGGCAAATATGGCGCCTTTATTGGCTGTTCGAATTATCCTGAATGTGGCTTTACACGCCAAATCAACACCATCGAGGGAGATGATGACACCACGCTAGACGAAAAACAGCTTGGTGACAATCAAGAGGGTTTGCCGATCTTTTTGCGCAAAGGGCCTTATGGGTTTTATGTGCAAGCAGGCGCGCTAGAAGAAAAAAAGCCAAAACGTATGGCCGTGCCAAAAGGTTATGCGCCCGCAAATGTTGATCTAGACTATGCGATGGGCTTATTATCCTTGCCGCGTGAAATTGGCGAACATCCCGAGACGCGCGATATGATTGAAGCCAGCATTGGCCGCTTTGGTCCCTATCTGAAATATCAGGGGAAATTTGCCTCATTGCCAAAGGATGAGGATGTCTTGGCAATTGGCATTAACAGAGCCGTTGACATACTTGCCGAGGCCGCGAAAAAGGCAGGTCGCACGCTTGGCGATCATCCAGATGGTGGGGTGGTTGAATTGAAAAAAGGACGGTTTGGCCCTTATATCGAGCATAATAAATTGCGGGCCCCTGTGCCACGCGGTACAGATATGGAGACCATCACCCTAGAAATGGGGCTTGAATGGCTTGCCAAAAAAGCCGCAGCGCCTGCTAAAAAGACGGCCAAGAAAGCTGCCAAGAAGGCTGCGAAAAAGAAAACAGCTGCCAAAAAGAAACCCGCTAAAAAAGCAGCTGCGAAAAAAGGCGCAAAGGCGAAAGCCGAGTGAATAAGATAACACAAGAAGCGGTTTTATCTTGCTTGCAAGACTCCCCTGCTCCTCTTTACTTAAGAGAAATTGCAAAAGCCTTATCCTTATCACCTGCGGCGCGCGAAGAGCTGAAACCGCTGATTGCAGCTATGGCATCTGACGGGCTGATCCATGTTGATGAACGCCGCCTGATCCGCTTGCCAACCCATATGCCAGAAGTGTGCATGGCTGAGGTGCTAGCCTATGATGATGATGGTTATGGCAGCATTCGCATCTTATCAGATGATATTTCTGAAGAGCTGATTGCACGAAGTGACATTATGCTGGCTCCCGAAAGAAAGCGCGGCCGCATTCCACGCATTGGGGCCAAAATATTGGTGCGCATGACAGCCTATGGCCCTGACCAATATGAAGCGCGCGTCTTGCGCATTCTGCCTGATCGCAAAGAAACCATCTTTGGCCGCATTGTTGCCTTTCGCGGTGGGTTTGGCATTGAAGTCGCCGAAAAAGGCGCACGGCAAATTGTACCTTTGGCCCCTGATGGGGATGCCCCACAGCTTGATGATTTGATCGAAGCAGAGTTTCTGCCAGCCAAAGGGCGCATCTCTAAAACAGCAAAAATGATTAAAAATTTTGGCTCGGGTGAGACAGCTGATGCCTATATTCAACTGGCGATTGCCGAATTTGGTATCCCGCATATCTTTTCAGATAGTATCTTGCAAAGCACCGCTCATGCCACAGTGCCAGAGCAAGCGCAGCGCGTTGATTTACGCGACTTGCCTTTGGTGACGATTGATGGGGCTGATGCCAAAGATTTTGATGATGCGGTATTTGCAGAACCTGTATCAGGCGGCTGGCGTCTGATTGTCGCAATTGCTGATGTCTCTGCCTATGTCACAGCTGGATCAGAATTGGATATCGAAGCGCAGAAAAGAGGAAATTCTGTCTATTTACCAGGCACTGTCATCCCGATGTTACCAGAATCTCTGTCAAATGGGGTCTGCTCGCTTGTGCCGCATGAAGATCGGGCATCGCTTGCGGTGGAGATCTTCATTGATGAGGCTGGTGTGAAGCAATCACATCGCTTTATGCGGTGCCTGATTACCTCTCATGCGCGTTTGATTTATGATGATGTACAAGCGGTCTATGAAGGCACGCTTGACGAAGATGCCATTGGGGCGCCTGCAGGTGCGTTGCATCATTTATTTGGCGTTTGGCACCTTTTGCATGCCATGCGTGAACAAAGAGGCACGTTAAATCTGTCTGTGCCTGAAAAACGGGTGATGTTATCTGAAAGCGGAAAACCAGCAGAGATCACCGTCAGAGAGCAAAAGCCAGCCCATCAATTAATCGAAGAATTCATGATTTTGGCCAATATCTGTGCCGCTGAAGAATTAGAAGCCAAGCAAGCCGCTTGTGTTTATCGCACCCATGACAGGCCAGATATGGAAAAAATTGAAGGCTTGCGCGAATTGGCAGAAGCACTCGAAATTCCCTTTGCCAAAGGGCAAGTTATCACGCCGCATCGTTTCAACCAATTATTGGCCTCAGTCAAAGACACAGCTGAAGAACAGATGGTCAATGATGCGGTATTGCGGTGCCAATCACGCGCGGTCTATGATTGTGAAAATAACGGGCATTATGGCCTATCTTTGACACGCTATGCGCATTTTACATCACCCATCAGACGTTATGCCGATTTATTGGTGCATCGTGCCATTATTGAGACCAACCGCCTTGGTCCTGAAAGGCAATTGGTACAAAACCGCGATGAATTGCGCGCGCTTTGTGGCCAGATCAGCGCATCAGAACAAGTCGCCGCCAAAGCGGAAAGACGCACCACAGACAGGCTGATCGCTGTCCTTTACCAACCACAAATTGGCCGTCAATGTGATGCCACCATCACAGGCCTAGCCAATTTCGGCCTGTTTGCCAGCTTTGATGATCGCGCCGCAGAAGGCTTTATCCCTTTCCGATCATTGCCCGAAGATTTTTACGAATTGGATCATGGCAATAGCCGTCTGGCTGGCAGGCGTTATGGCACGGTATTCAAGCTAGGTGATGTGATCACTGTTCAAATTCAATCTGTTGAACCAGCTTCTGGCGGTATTTTATTGACCTATCTTGATGGCGGCACAACTGATAAACGGGTGATCAAATCAAAGAAACGTCGTCATGGCGCCCAAAATGGCAAGAAATCAGCCCCCAAAAAGGCCGCAAAACGAAGCAAAAGACGCCGCTAAAAACGACAAGTGCCATCATAACAGAAGCTTGTTGACTTTCTGTTCCAAATAACGCATGTTGCGGCCTCAGATTTAGACCTCTTATTTTTTGGGATGAGAATTATGGCGAAGCCAGCAACATTACAGATTAGACTAGTGAGCACTGCTGATACTGGCTATTTTTACGTGACAAAAAAGAACCCACGTACAAAGCCTGAAAAGCTAGAATTGAAAAAATATGACCCACGTGCGCGCAAGCATGTGATTTTCAAAGAAGCAAAAATCAAGTAGTATAAGGTTACTTGTTATGACAATGCGTCTCGGCGTTGACCTTGGCGGAACAAAGATTGAAGCCGCCATCCTCGATGATAGCGGCTCTTTTATTTGCCGCGAGAGGGTTGCCACCCCTAAAGATTATAGCGATGTCATTCGCGCCATCAAAGAGTTATGCGAGCAGGTATCAGATGCCCATGGGTATAGCGGCCCTTTGGGAATCTGCACGCCAGGCAGCATCTCAAACAAAACAGGCTTAATGCAGGGCTCGAATTCACAATCATTGAACGGCAAAGATGTGGTTCATGATCTGCAGGCCGCGTTAAACCGCCCAGTTAAGATTGCTAATGATGCCAATTGTTTTGCCCTGTCAGAAGCCATAGATGGCGCTGGTGCAGGATGCCATGCCGTATTTGGTGTTATCATTGGCACAGGTTGTGGTGGCGGCATTGTGATTGATGAAAAAATTGTGGGCGGTGTAAACGGGATTGCAGGCGAATGGGGCCATGTGCCCCTGCCTTGGCCAGTTGACCATGAATTTGACGGCCATGATTGCTGGTGTGGCAAAACAGGGTGCCTTGAGACCTATATTTCTGGCACAGGCCTTGAACTTGATTATTTCCGCATCACCAATGATAAAATCCCAGCCAAAGAGATTCTGGCAAAAGCAGAGGCAGGCGACATTGTCGCTGAATCTGTTATTCAAGTTCTAGAAGATAGAATCGGCCGTGGTCTTGCCATGGTGATAAACATTCTTGACCCAGATGCGATTGTGCTTGGGGGCGGCTTGTCAAATATTGATCGCCTTTACACAAATGTGCCACGGAAATGGCCTGGCTATGTGTTTTCAAATGCGATTGAAACTAAGCTATTAAAGCCAAAATATGGTGATTCTAGCGGGATTAGAGGCGCGGCTTATTTGTTCCGCGACAAAGATAACGCATAAAGCAACAGCGCGCGCCTAACAAGAAGGCAGCGCTTCTGCTTTGATATCATCTATATCAGCTTGCAAGATAAAATCGCCATAATCGACTGTGTAATAAGGCACTACCCCATTCTTTTGCATCTGGAATGAGATCTCATAAGATGGTACCCCATCGGTACTTTTCGGGTCAAAATAAGCAATATTAACAGGATAATAAGATGCCATCAGCAAATCTGATTGGGTATCATTATTATCTGCGGTCTGTTCTTTGCCGATCACCACGCTGATTTTCTTCAACGCATCATCTGGCTTTGCCCCAAAAAAGATATGGCTGGTATAAAAGCTATCGCCTGCCTCAGCCCGTGCTAAGATTTCTAGCGTATTGGCAATGGGAAATACCGTATCTTCTGGCAATGTCACGGCATTATCTGGCGCAATGGAAAAGAACGCAGATCCAGATGGGCTATCTTGCGATGCTGTCGCCCCAGATGACAATTCCGCAAAGCCATCAAATGTTATCGGCTTGTCATAGCTTGTGCGTTCATCAATGGTAAAGCTGAATAATGAGCCAGCATCATTTTCAAAAGAATCAAATAACGAGGCAAGGTAAATTTCATTGCCATCTTCAAATACCATTTGCATCAAGTAATCTTCAGCTGATTTCCAGCCATCGCATTCTTTTATCATGCTAAATTGTGTACGGCCTTTGATTTCGCTGATTTGCGATTCCTGACTGGCTTGTTTTAATTTCAATTGGTATGTCACTTGGTGGGGCACAAGCTCATAAGCGAAAGCTGGCGCGCCAGACAGACAAGCGGTCATCATTGTCATAATCCAATAGCGTTGATACTGAGAGCCAGACTGCGATAAATTCATCCTATAAATCCACATCTTATTTCAAAGACCAATTACATCCCCCGCTTGAGATTTAAACCTAGACATTCAGAGATCAAAATCAAGGATTAGTCATAAATTGCCAGATAAGATCATTTCACCTGACGGATTTAGCGGTTTGTCTTAGTTCCGAAATACACTATGCTTGTAATATGTCTGTTATCCCATCTGTTATCACCAAACAATCTGATCTCTCTGATGCCTTGGCCATCATTGCCAAAGGGGCGTCTTTTGCGATTGATACCGAATTTATGCGGGAAAAAACCTATTACCCGCAATTATGCCTTATCCAAATCGCTGGCAATGGCATTGTGTTTGCCATTGACCCTTTGGTTGATGATCTTGACCTGCATGGTTTATGGGATCTGCTAGATAACCCTGACATTACTAAGGTGTTTCATGCTGGCAGACAAGATGTTGAAATTTTCTATCATCTAACTGGTCGCATCCCTCGAACCATTTTTGACAGTCAAATTGCGGCGATGGTTTGTGGTCTTGGGGATCAGGTCGGCTATGACAAGCTGGTTAAGCATTTTTTAAATAAGCAAATTGATAAATCATCTCGTTTTACAGATTGGTCAAAACGCCCGCTATCTAACAAGCAAATTGCCTATGCGCTTGATGATGTGATCCATTTGGAGAAAATCTATCCCATGTTGCTTTCCGCTTTGGAAAAAGACAATAAATTAGACTGGATTACAGGCGAAGTTACCAAATTAACCGCGCTCGACACCTATCAAATTGACCCTGAGACCATTTATAAGCGGATCAAAATTAAGACCAATAAGCCACATACATTGAATAGGTTGAAATATCTGGCGGCCTTTCGGGAACGGGAATGCCAAAAGCGTGACCTGCCCCGCAACCGTTTTATTAAAGATGAAACCTTAATGGATCTGGCAGCCACAGGTCCGACCTCATTAGAGGCATTGTCAAAAATTCGGGGCCTTGGCAATCAAAAACAAGGCTGGTTGGCCAATCAATTGCTCGATGTGATTAAAAAAGCAGATGCCAGTGACAAAGCAAGCTGGCCTGTCATTGCACCAACAACCAGAAAGGAACGACCACCAGTGGCGGTTCTAGAATTGCTGCGGGTGCTATTAAAACATGTCAGCGATCAAAGCGGCATCGCCCCGCGCCTAATCGCCTCAGCCGCAGATCTAGAAGAATTAGCGCTTTCAGATGACAAAAACCAGCCTGTCTTACAAGGCTGGCGTGGTGAGGTATTTGGCCAAAAGGCCCTTGATCTGAAATCAGGAAAAATGGCCTTATCTTTATCCAATAACCATTTGCGGTTCTTTGATATCTAGCCCTTTGAAGCGCTATCTGCGCCGCATTTCAACACGATATTATAATGTGGCGTTAAAAGCGCCGCCATCCATCAAAATATTTTGCCCTGTGATATAGCCAGATTGCGCGGCACATAACCACGCGCAAGCCATACCAAATTCGTCAATATCACCAAGACGTTTGGCAGGGTTGCGCTCTTCTAGGATCTGTCGCATCTCAGGCTTGCTGATATTTTGCGTCTTAGCAGAATTGGCAATCAAAGTTTCAATACGATCTGTGTTAAATTGACCTGGCAATAAGCCATTAATGGTTACATTATGCGCCGCAACCTCTCTTAATATGCCAGCAACCAAGCCTGTTAAGCCTGCACGTGCCCCATAGGACAGCCCCAAAGCAGGAATAGGGGATTTCACAGACCCTGAGGTGATATTCACGATACGGCCAAATTTCCGTTCAATCATGGGATCCACCACCGCTTTGATCAATTCAAACGCGGTTAACATATTGGCTTCAATGGCATTCATCAAATCATCACGTGACCAGTCTCTGAAATTACCAGGTGGTGGGCGCCTGCGTTATTCACCAAAATATCAATCTGCCCTGCTGTATCAAGGGCGGCGTTGCGCCCGTCTTTTGTTGTGATATCACAAGCCACGGCTTGCACAGATACACCTGTTTCATCGCGTATCACTTGCGCGGCTTCTTCAAGCGTCTCAGCGGTTCTGGCACACATCACAATATCCACACCAGCGCGCGCCAATGCTTGCGCACAGCCAAAACCCAATCCTTTAGATGAGGCACAAACCAATGCTGTTTTGCCAGCAATTCCAAAATCAATCATCTGTCAGTCTCTTCTTCAAAATTTAACGATGTTTGCTGAGATTCAAAAATCCCACGCACCAAAGCAATGGTAACAGGCTTTTTTTGCGCCAAAGAAATCTTATCAATCTCATAGGCCAATTCTGCCACCGCTTCATAGCTTCGCTCGACACGTGATAGGATATAGTTCAATACCGCTTCAGAAACAGAGCATTGGCGTTCAGCAAAATAGGTTTCAAGCAAAGCTGCCAATAAATGATCATCTGGCAAATACACCTCTTGGCACGGCAAGGACCGACAGCGCGAGGCCAAATCAGGCACCTGCCATGGCATTTGTGAGACAGGCTCTTTTGACAGCATAAGGGCTGATTTTTGTGTTTCTGCTAAATAATTAAAAAAATGAAACACCGCTTCTTCAGAAAAACCCGAGGAAGGCGATAGATCATCTAAGATATAACCATCGGCTGCCTCTAGTGCGGCGCGGTCAAATTCGCGCAATTGCGTCAGGCTAATAATCGTTTTATTGGCGGCATAGATCTTGCCAAGATGGCTTTTTCCACATCCTTTTGGGCCAAAAATATTGATACTGCGATAGGGCAATGGCCAATCAGGCCATTTGACAATCCAGTCATAAGCCAATTGATTTGCTTCACTGACAAAATAATCTTTCACCGCATCAGAGCGGGGTAATATCAGCGTTAATGGTATTTGCGACATGTCAAAATTGCCCTTTTTCACGCATCAAAGCCGTTACTGTTTGGCGCGCGTGATAACAAAGGCATCATCACGCGTCTCAAGCGTAAACCCAAGCGGAGACAAGCTATAGCGAAGCGCATCCACTGACCCATTTAACTCAAGAGATAACAAAGCTGAAGCCACATTCAAAGATAGCAAATTCACCTCGCCAATCACAGGCAGGTTTGATAATTGCCTTTGCAGATCCACCCAATCAGCATGGCCTGTGATCGCCGCCTTTGCGTAAATGGTGTTTGATAAATCCGTTTGCCGCAAATTGGCCGTTTGCCAGCCTTCTTCAAATTGTCCCAAGACATCAGCACGAAACGCCTCATAATGTTTCGGTAATGCGGCATTATCCGTTTCAATGATGGTTTGCGCCACATCACCAATTAAGGCCCCTTCTTTGTCATAGAGGCGCGCTTGCATGGTCAATTGCGGTGGGTCTTGCGTTAAATCCACATAGCCCCTCACCCATAATATTTGTTCTGCTTTGGCACGGCCAACCGCTTTGATTAAAAAATCAGGATTGGCTTCTGAAAGGCGTTCTGCACGCAATTGCCTCTCATTCAACAAGGTTGGCTCAAGCGCCACAAAATCAAGCAAGCCTTGATAAGATGCCGCTTCTTCGCGCCACCCTTGCAACCAAATATTATCACTTTGCCACGCTCTGGCACCTGCCGCATCTTCAAACACAGGAAGAATTAGCACAGGCGGGCTTTTGATTTCGGCCCAGCCAAGCTTTTGCTCTTCAAAAAACGACCGCAATAACCGATCTGAAAAACAAATATCAATTTCTGCAATATAACGACCAGGCAGTGAATTTTCTGTGCGGATATGAACCAAATCCACAGCCGCTTCTGGTGCGACTGGCATGGTAAAAGCCTCACGCTCTAGCAAAAGCCGATCCAATACAATGGATAATGCGGCCTCATGTGCTTGTTCTAATGCTGTGATTTGCGCCTGATTGGCGGTATCAGCTGTTTGATCAATCTGAATTTGTGAAACCCCAAACACATCTGCCGCACACGCGCTTGTCTGCCCTTTGCCAAAAGTAATGCTGGCATTAGCTGATGACAGGCCGTTTATCCCTAAACAGATGCAGAAGAATATGCTAATGATACGTAACACGTGAACGCGCCCTTTGTTCAAAGCCGTTTGCAAAACCAAGAGTCGATCTGTCTCATGGCAGATGATAGCCCCATTATAACGACAATATCGCAAGAGACTAGCATGAGTGACAAAAACAATAGCCAAGGGTTAACCTATAAGGATGCTGGTGTTGATATTGACGCAGGCGAAGCCTTGGTGGATGCCATCAAACCAGAAGCCAAACGCACCATGCGCAAAGGTGCCAATCCTGACCTTGGCGGGTTTGGCGGGCTATTTGATTTAAAAGCCGCAGGTTTTACCGATCCCATTCTTGTGTCTGGTACAGATGGGGTTGGCACCAAGCTTGAAATCGCCAAAACCATGAATCACCATCGCACCTTGGGCATTGATTTGGTGGCCATGTGTTCAAATGATATTTTGGCGCAAGGTGCCATGCCACTGTTTTTCCTAGATTATTTTTCAACAGGAAAATTGGATGTTGGCGTTGGCAAAGATTTGGTTGCTGGCATCGCTGATGGGTGTCTTGAGGCAGGTTGTGCGCTGATTGGCGGCGAAACAGCCGAAATGCCTGGTGTCTATGGCGATGGGGATTATGATTTAGCAGGGTTTTGCGTAGGCGCTGTGGAACGTGATGCAATCTTAACCAAAGGTATGGTGCAAGCTGGCGATAAAATCATTGCCCTTCCCTCATCTGGGGTTCATGCCAATGGCTTTTCCCTTGTTCGTAAAATCATTGAGGTCACTGGCTTGTCTCTTCATGATCCCGCATCTTTTGCTAAAAACCAAAGCCTTGGCATGGCGCTTTTGGCACCAACGCGCATCTACACAGACCCTGTCATGGCCGCTATCCAATCTGGCGGCGTGACAGGTGTGGCACATATCACAGGTGGGGGGCTGATTGAAAATCCGCCGCGCGTCTATGATGATCGCCTTGCCGCAAAACTGAAAATGACCAGCCGTCCACTGCCTCCCTTATTTCAGTGGCTAAAACAAGCGGGAAATCTGTCTGATTTTGAATTGGCGCGCACCTTTAATTGTGGGATTGGCATGTTGGTTTATGTGGCCGCTGATAAAGCAGATGCGGCACTTGCGGCCATGTGCCAGACAGGCGAAGATGCCTTTATGATTGGCGAGATGGTGGCACGAGACGATGCGCCTGTGATCCTTGAAGACAGCGCGGCGGCTTTTGCGTAACGGCGCGCTGATCAAACGCACTTAACGATAAGGCAATCATAAGATATGGTTACATTTGCCATTCTCATTTCAGGGCGCGGCAGTAATATGCTGGCTTTGCATGATGTCATAAAAACACTGCCAGATCAGGCAGAGATTATTTCTGTTTGCGCTGATAAAGCGTGTGATGGTCTAATCAAAGCAGATGAGCGGGGCCTGCCAACAAAGCTGGTATCTTATCAAAACCGCAAAAAATCAGAAAGTGAAGCTGAGATGATTGCCCATTTGCAATCCTTAAAACCAGATTTCATTTTACTGGCAGGGTTTATGCGTATTTTATCACCTGAATTCACAGCTGCCTTTGCTGGCAGAATCATCAATATTCACCCCTCTTTATTACCAAAATACAAAGGGTTAGACACCCATCAACGCGCGCTTGAAAATGGCGATCGTCGCCATGGGGCAAGTATTCATATCGTAACGCCTGCGCTAGATGATGGCCCTGTGATCTTGCAAGCCAGCATTGCGATTGCGGATAATGATAGCGCGGATCAACTAGCCAACCGCCTTTTGCCTGTTGAACATTGGCTGTATGGGGCTGTTGTGCGGGCGCTTGCCACAGATGCGTTAGATATCACAGATCAGGGCCATCAGTGGATCAATCAGCCTGAAATACCATCTGATCTTGCGGCTCGCATCGAAAACCAGCCATCTGACACCTAACGCGCATGTGATCGCGCTTGCATTTTCTTTTCGCAGACGGCATATAGAACGCAGATGTTAGTTTGCGTTTTTTCGGGGGCCCCAAAATGAATACAGATAATTTTGACAAACATGCCAAAGCCAATCTTGCGATTTATGATGATTTCATGAATTTTTCAAAAATCGTGATTGTGGCTGTGATTGTCACATTGGCTGCCATGGCATTTTTCTTGCTCTAAGCACCCATCACATCGTTTTTATGAAAAAGGCCGCAGCACCCTAAAGTGCGCGGCCTTTTTTTACGATCTTGCCCAATTACCTTATTGGTAATTAGCCAACAATTTCAGCGTCTGTAAAGAAATGTGCGATTTCGATTGCCGCATTTTCAAGGCTGTCTGAGCCATGAACTGAGTTTGCTTCGATTGATTCAGCGAATTCTTTACGAATTGTGCCTTCATCAGCGTCTGCGGGATTTGTTGCGCCCATCACACCACGATAAGCGGCAACAGCGTCATCACCTTCAAGAACCTGCACAACAACAGGGCCTGATGTCATGAATTCAACAAGCTCGCCATAAAATGGGCGTTCTTTGTGAACAGCATAAAATTCACCAGCTTGTTCGGTTGTCATGTGGATACGCTTTTGTGCGATGATACGAAGACCACTTGCTTCGATTTTAGCGTTAATAGCACCAGTCAGATTGCGGCGTGTGGCATCTGGCTTAATGATAGAAAATGTACGTTGCTGTGCCATGGGAAAGCTACCTTTACGTTACGGTTAAACTGTATGTCTGGCACTTTTGTCTTATGGTTGGTTTTGCACCCCTTTTGACAAATCACCAGTGTTTGTGCGCTGTATAATTGGTTTTGAGCGAAGAAGCAATGAAAGATTATAACAGCTGATCTTCAGGCTTTCTGAACCCAGCTTCCCTCGTCAGATTTCGCGAAATAGCGGCATTTGCCCTCATGCGCGGCAGAATAAGCTTTCCATTGCGATCTAGCCGTCTGCAACGCGTCTTCATCCTTGCCATTAAAGACAATAAATACGCGTTCAAAGGCCCCCATATCAGGCAAAGAACACCCTGATACGCAAAGTGCAAAATCAGCATCAATCTGGTTTTGATCTGGCTTTGTGGTAATCCAAACAGAGGCAAATTCAGCCCCATCTTCATCATCAATCCCATGCGCTAGGAAACTGGCATCATGCAGCACCCATAACGCACGGGAAATCGCTTGCGCGCCCTCTTCTGGCGCATGGATGATGATTTTTTTACCAACCTCAACACTCTTTTCAGATAGCTGGGCAACAAGTTCGCTGACCGCATCACCTGCAAATTGGTAAAAATCTATATGGTTTGGTCGGTTTGTCATGGATCGCCTATATGCGTTTTTTAAAGATGATCACATGCCCTACTGATCTTTTCAATGATCGGCCCAATGATCTGCAATATCATTCAGCAATCTGACACCAAAGCCTGTACCACCTGATGGGTGCGCATGACCAGCGCCATCGGCCCATGCTTTACCTGCAATATCAATATGCGCCCATGCGGTATCATTGGTGATGAAACGTTCTAAGAAACAAGCCGCTGTAATAGAGCCGCCCCATGGACCACCAATATTTTTCATATCAGCGATATGCGATTTCAGCATCTTTTGATAGGCATCTCCCATTGGCATAGGCCAACAAGTCTCCGCTGTGTTTTGACCAGAGGCCATAATGGCATCACGCAAACCGTCATTATTACAGAATAGACCAGCATGTTCTTTACCAAGGGCCACCAAAATCGCCCCTGTTAAGGTTGCCAAATCAATGATCATTTGTGGTTTGAATTCTTGCTGGCAATAGGTCAAACAATCAGCCAACACCAAACGGCCTTCGGCATCTGTGTTAATCACTTCAATGGTTTGACCTGACATAGAGGTAACAACATCACCAGGGCGTTGCGCTTCACCATCTGGC
The DNA here is from genome assembly GCA_049889495.1 of Puniceispirillaceae bacterium (SeqCode). GTDB lineage: Bacteria > Pseudomonadota > Alphaproteobacteria > Puniceispirillales > Puniceispirillaceae > UBA685. The sequence goes on from JBMHDH010000027.1 coordinate 22,611, forward strand.
ATATTTTCCACAAGCCCAATAATGCCAACAATATTGCGCTTCACCTTGCGGCTTGCAATGGCACACATCGCGCCTGTCACAGCAGAGGCGCCGCCCATATCCCATTTCATATCTTCCATGCCCTTGGCAGGTTTCAACGAAATGCCACCTGTATCAAAGCAAACCCCTTTGCCAACAAAGGCAAGCGGGGCTTCATCACCACCGCCATTCCATTTCATCACCACCATTTTTGATTCACGAACAGAGCCTTGCCCCACACCCAGCAAAGCCCCCATGCCCAATTTTTGCATATCAGCCTCTGATAGCACCTCAACCTCAAGGCCTAGGACAGATAAAGCTTCACAACGTCTGGCAAATTCTTCAGGAAACAGGATATTGGCTGGCTCAGTTGTTAAATCACGTGACATAAACACGCCTTTCAACAAGCCAGCTCTATCACTGTAATGGCTCTCTAACTCTGGCAATGAAGATCCATCAGTTGCCATGCGAATGATTGCTGGTTCATCTTTTTTGGTGAAATAGGTGTTAAATTCGTAAGATTGACTGACCGCACCATAAAGGATATCCGCCACCTTTGATGCCGACAGCGTAAAATCTGTAATATTTGCCCGCAATTGATTATGGGTACGCAAGGCTTTGTAAATGGCTGCTCCTGCTTTTTCGGCATCAAGGCTTGTATCAATCGCCCCGCCAACCCCAACGGCCAAAATCGCCTTACCATCTGCGATATGAAGCGCACTGGTGCCGCTTTTCCCTGTAAATTGCAAAGCGTCTGCCACTACTCCAAAGGCGGTTGCAGCGGCTTTATCACCTGCATAAGAGGTGCGCTCATCTCCTATCAAAAGGACAGAGACGGCATCTTTTTCAATGGTTTGAAATTCGACAGACAAATAGGCTGACATGAAACAACTCCTGCGTGAAGGATAAATGGCATAAGGTGGTCTGCCAACACTAGCAGGACACTCGCAACATACAAGGCATTTTAACGCAAACTACTTTGCCATTTACCGTTCGAATATGCTAGATACAAATAACGGTTTTTACTTATCTTTTAAAAGACAATGTCTAATAAGAGATGGGGCAAAACAGGCAGGTTTCAACAGCAAATATTTTTGGTCGTATCTGATGCGTTTACATCGCTATTTATTGACACAATATACAACCACAACGGTGGTGGTTTTAACCAGCCTATTGATGATTGTATGGCTCAATCAAACGCTACAATTGTTGGAATTGGTTGTGAATAAAGGAGCACCATTATCTAGCTTTTTGATGCTATCTGTTTTGGCATTGCCCTTATGGTTATTGCAAGCCATCCCGATTGCCTTATTTATCGCAATCATATGGGTTTTTCAGAAAATTCAATCTGATAGAGAATTGATTGTCATGCAATCTGTTGGCTGGAGCCCACGTCAATTAGCCATTGCCCCTCTTGTTCTTGGGGGCATTTTCACAGCCTTCTTAATTTTTAATTCGCTGATCCTGCTTCCCATTGGCTTTGGTGAATTTAAAGAACGGCAAATCAACTTGCGCAACGCGATCCCCAAGATCTTGTTACAAGATAAGGTATTTGTGGATTTGGCACCTGATTTGACCATCTTCATTAATGAAAGAGTGACAAGCAAAGAAGTAAAGAATGTCTTTATCCAAGATAAAAGGCAAGCCGATACTGTGACCACATTAACCGCTGAAAAAGGGTTATTCACCCTTGAAGGCGGCCAGCCTATTTTAGTGTTGGAAAATGGTGAACGATCTGAATTACGCGATGGCAACAAAGCATCTGCTGTTTTGTTTTTTGAAAAATATAAATTGAATTTTTCACGGAAAATCTTGGAAACAGGCAGCCGTTTGCCTGATATGAATGAAGACAGCATTACAAATCTGCTTGATCCCACAAAGGCGGTTGCTGAAAAATATGCACGCCAAAGAATGGCTTATGGGCATTATCGTATCACAGCCCCCTTCCTTGCTTTGACCATGACCTTAATCGCTTTGGCAGGGTTAAATGCGGGGCGCCTGCGTGATGAAAATGGACGTAAACGTCTTTGGTTGACCATATCAGCGGCGTTGCTTGTGCAATTGCTTTATGTGTCAGCGCGCTCATTAACCGTATCATTGCCTGCTTTTTGGCCAGCCCAATATATCAGCTTGCTGATCCCATCTGCGATGGCATTGGCTTTATTGTTTGAACCGCAACGCTTTGTCAAAACGGGGATGGTGCGATCATGAGATATGCCCCTCCTTTGTTATTAAGCTTATATCTCGCGCGGCGCTATCTATTTTGGATTTTGCTGACCATGGGCGCCTTATTATCATTCATCACATTGATTGATGCCGTCGAATATTATCGCCGCCTCAGCAATATTGATGCCAATAGCTCCACAGGGCTTGTTATCTGGTTTTTATTAACAGGCTTGCCTGAAAAGATTGATTTATTAATGCCATTTGGGGTGTTGTTTGGGTCCATCTTATGTTTTCAAAATTGGTCCAAAACCAATGAATTAATGGTGGCACGCGCCTTTGGCCAGAATATCTGGCAAGCCTTACTGCCTGTCTTTTTGACAGTTCTTTTGGTGGGTTTGTTGCAAATCGCAGTGTTAAACCCGATTAAATCTGTGACCTTGGCCGCACAGAATGAGATGAAAGCTGAAACGTTTGGCACGCAAGAAACAGGACAGGTTTCAATTTCAGCATCTGGTGTCTGGCTGAAAGATGCCAGCAATGCACAACCTCTGATTATCCATGGGCCAAGTTTGCAAATTGAAAGCTATACCATCAATAAACCGATTATCTATATGCTTGGTGATGCAGGACAGGTCTTGCAACGCACCCAAGCTGATAGGATGACATTGACAGATCAAGGCTGGACCCTATCGCAAGCGAGCCAAAGTGACAGCTTTGGGGAAACCACATTCCTTGGTGATATCGTCATTGCCACCAAAATCACACCTGTTGATTTTATCAGAACCACCCAAAGGCCAGATACCATTTCCATTTATTCGCTTCCGAATTTCATTGAAATACTTGATCAGACAGGCCTGCCATCTGGCGAACATAAAGTGTATTTCCAACAACAGCTCGCCATCCCCTTTTATCTAACAGGCCTCTCTATGCTAGCCGCTTGCTTTACACTGCTTCATTTCTCGCGCCGTCCCCGTTACCAAATTGTTGCCATGGGGCTTGGTTTTGGCTTTGCCGCTTATTTCATTGTTGATCTCATTTATTTGCTTGGCGCAAATGCCAGATTACCTGTTTCAATCGCAGGATGGGGGCCAGCCTTGACCTTATGCCTTGTCACTGGCTATCTTTTGGCACGCTCAGAGGATAGATAAGCTTGTTCAAACGCAACCAAAATGCGAAAAGAAACGAACCATGATTATGATTGCCAAGATCATCTCTCACAATCTCATCTTTAAAGGGTTTTCAATGTTGAAAAACATCCTGTCCTTATTCTGTATCCTTATGGCTTTTGCGATGGGCCCCATTTCAACAAGCCATGCCCAAACGGTCAAAGTGGTGGCTGTGGTCGATGGCCAAGTCATCACCAGCTTTGATCTGGAAAACAGGCTGAAATTTTTGCTTGCGGCAACAGGCTTGGTTGAAACAGATGATAACGCTGATCAATTGCGTCAAGATGTGTTGCAAATGCTGATTGATGATAAGCTGAAGATGGCAGAAGCAGATAAATTGTCACCAGGCTTAACACAAGCGGCAAGAACCCAAGCGCGTGAATATGTCAATGACAGCTATAAAACAGACAGCCTCACCGCTGGCCAAAATATCAAGCAATTGGGACTGAACCGCCAAATTATCGAAGATAAATTTGCATCTGATTTAACATGGAGCACCTTGCTTCGTGAACGCTATAAAACGCAGTTTGAAAATACTGATAAGCTTGCCGAACAAGCCCTAGCACGCTTTGAGAGAGATATCAGCCAGCCGCAGGTTAAATTATCTGAAATTGTGCTTGCACCTGCGCCAGACAGATCAACAAACGTCAATCTTGATATCGCATCACAGATGATCGATGCCATTCGCCAAGGGGCTGATTTTGCGGCCATTGCCAAACAATATTCTGCCGCAGGTTCAGCATCCAATGGCGGCAAGCTTGGCTGGTTAACCGTCAAATCATTACCAGACGCCTTTAAAGAGCCTGTCGAAACGGCTGCATCAGGCAGCATTTTGGACCCCTTAGTGATTGATGGGATTGTCTATATTCTGCGTAAAGAAGGTGTCAGAGCCCAAGGTTTGATCGATCCATCACAGATGAAACTTACCATTGCACGCGCGCTATTGCCGCTTGCCGCAGATGTGAGCAATGCCGATCAGCTGATTGCGGCAGGGGAATTGCAAAAGCAAAGCGAGACAATCACATCTTGCGCAGAAATGGATGCGTTAAATCAAAAATTAGGATCAGGGCAACCAAGCTTTTTGCGTGATCTTGAATTGGGGAGCATCACGCCAAATCTGCGGCAAATCATCGAAAAGCTTGATGTGAATGAACCATCTGAGCCACTTAATTTTGCCGAAGGTATGGTCACATTTATGATTTGTGAACGCACCATGCCAGAAATTGATATGCCAGATCTAAAAGAGTTAGAAGCACAAGAATTAAATAAAATCTTTGCTATTTTATCGAACCGCTATTTGCTACGCCTCAGACGATCTGCCACAATTGAAAAACGTTGATTCGTCTGCGTTATTCACCATTTTTTGGATAAAGCTATTGTGCGACCTTTATTGATAACACCTGGCGACCCTGCTGGCATTGGCCCCGAAATCGCATTAAAAGCGCTGGCACGCCACGATGATTTGCGCGCAAAGACTGTCTTAATGGGCGATCAAGACCACTTACAAGATATCGCAGATCATTTGGGGATATCGGTCTCTTTTGCTTTGTGGAAGCCGTCATATGCCTGTCAGGCAGGGGCAATCAATTTATATCCAATTGACTGGGCCGAAACTGTGGTGGCTGGCCAGCCAGACAGCGCAAACAGCCCGCAAGTCATTGATGCGATTAAACAGGCTGTTACGCTAACCCAAAAAGGACATGCCGCTGGCATTGTGACCTGCCCCATTGCCAAATCTGTCCTTTATGACGTTGGTTTTGCCTATCCAGGTCATACAGAATATCTGGAAAGCCTGTCATCATCAGGCAGATCGATTATGATGTTGGCAAATGACCAATTAAAAGTCATTCCTGCCACCATCCATATACCACTTCACGATGTGCCGAAATCCTTATCAACGGACGCGCTTTATAGCTTAATTATCCAAACAGCCCGTGCGCTAACATCACAATTTGGCATCACCACGCCCAGAATTGCCTTATGCGGGCTGAATCCTCATGCAGGGGAAAATGGCGCAATGGGACGTGAGGAGATGACAATCGTGAGCCCTGCAATCAAACAAGCGCAAGACGCACTTGGCACAGATGCCAGCATCTCTGGCCCACATGCCGCTGATAGCCTGTTCCACCCTGAAAAGCGATCTGCCTTTGATTGTGTGATTGGCATGTATCACGATCAGGTCTTGATCCCAGTCAAAACGATTGATTTTCATGGCAGTGTGAATGTGACTTTGGGCCTCGATTTCATTCGAACCTCACCAGATCACGGCACTGCCTTTGACATTGCTGGCAAAAATCTTGCAAAAGAAGACAGCCTGATAAACGCCATCAAAATGGCAGATCAAATGGCACAAAACAGCGAAATAGTATCGAAAGAGCCACGCTCATGAGCATCAAAGATGCGGTCAATGCCCTGCCCCCGCTTAGCCAGCTTGTCAATGACAGCCAACTTTATGCCAAAAAATCACTTGGCCAGAATTTTTTATTTGATCTCAATCTAACAGCGAAAATCGCCTCTTATGCAGGGCAAAAAGTGAAAACCATTATTGAAGTTGGCCCTGGTCCAGGGGGACTGACACGCTCGTTATTAACACAAACAGACGCGGCGATCATGGCTGTTGAAAAAGACAGGCGCGCTATTGGCTTTCTTGATCATTTGGTGGCCGCTTCTGATGGCAGATTACATGTGGAAGAAGCCGACGCCATGAAAGCCTCTTTATGGGAGTATGGCGAAGCCCCACGCGCCATTATTGCCAATTTGCCCTATAATATTGCGACCCCCTTATTGATGGGCTGGCTTGACCATGCTGATGCTTTTTCATCTCTTATTTTGATGTTTCAAAAAGAAGTCGGACACCGCATATGTGCAGAACCGTCAACTTCTGCTTATGGGCGACTTTCGATTATGTGCCAATGGCTGGCAGAGACAGAATTATTATTTGATATCCCGCCACAAGCCTTTGTGCCACCGCCAAAGATCACCTCTTCAGTGGTACGGCTGATACCACGCAAAACACCTCTTTATCCTTGTGATAAAAACACATTGGAACAGGTCACAGCCAAAGCCTTTTCTCAAAGGCGAAAAATGTTACGTGCCAGCTTTAAATCATTGGGCGGCGCAGCGATGCTAGAAGATGTTGGTATTGATCCTGCAACAAGGCCACAAGATTTGCCGTTAGAACAATTTTGCGCGCTTGCCCGTCATCTAGAGGGACGGATATAACCGCTAGCTGGGATCGCCCTTACGCCTTTTCGCGAAGGCCTTTTACAAATTCAGACAGGCCAATTTGCCTTGTTCTTTTAAGGCGTTCTGCATGTAAGATTTTACGCACAGCCTCAACGGATTGCGCCAAATCATGATTGACAATAATGTAATCATATTCGGGATAATGTGACATCTCATCAGCGGCTTTTGCCATACGATTTGCCACCACATCTGCGGTATCTTGCGCACGGCTCAGCAAACGTTTTTCCAATTCCGCTATGGAAGGCGGCAAAATAAAGATTTTGACCAAATCTTCTGGCATTAACTCAGCTAATTGTTGTGTGCCCTGCCAATCAATATCAAATAACACATCATGACCTGTTTTCAGACGATCTTCGACAAGGGCGCGTGGTGTACCATAATAATTATCAAATACTTTGGCATATTCTAAAAATTCGCCCTTATTAATGCCAATTTGAAAGCTGGTCACATCTGTAAAATGATAATCCTTGCCGTCAATTTCACCAGGCCGTCTTTGTCTTGTGGTGGCTGATACCGACATGGTCAAATCATCTTCTTGAGACAATAGATGACGTGAAATGCTTGACTTTCCTGCCCCTGACGGAGATGACAAAACAAGCATTAGGCCCCGACGCTGTATCAATTCACCAGACATTTAATGATCCTCTGACGGTTTATTGGCTCTTTGTTTAACAAGACGACGATAAGCTTTCACATTTCGATTATGTTCGTCCAGCGTTTTTGCAAAATTATGACCGCCACGGCCATCAGCCACAAAATAAAAATAAGTGGATGGCAAAGGATTTAACGCGGCGTGAATGGCTTTACGCCCAGGATTGGCAATCGCGGTTTGTGGCAAGCCAGAGCGTCTGTAACTGTTCCATGGGCCATCTTTTTTCAAATCAGATTTGCGAATCTCTCTGGCCGCCCCTTCCTCGATGATAATACCATATAAAACCGATGCATCTGATTGCAAACGCATATTAGTAGTAAGGCGATTGATAAATACCGACGCAATTAACGGCTGTTCTCGCACAAGCCCTGATTCTTTTTCGATAACAGATGCCATAATTAACGCATCCTGCGCGGTTTCATAAGGCAAGCCATCTCTGCGATTGGCCCATTCTTCTGCTAAGATCATCTCTTGTCTTTGTTGCATACGCAAAAGCAAATCAGCGCGGTTGGTATCACGCACAAAGAAATAGGTATCTGGTGCCAATGACCCTTCTTCAGGATATGTCACAATCGCGCCAGATAATCTGTCATCTGATGTTAAGGTGCGTACCACCTCATCTGTGCGCATCCCTTCGGTAATCAAAATGCGGTGCTGGTACGGGGTGCCTGTGTCAATGATCCGAAACAGATCTTGATAGCTGGCACGTGCAGGAATTAAAAACTCACCAGCTTTCGGCGCAAAACTCGCCCCTTCCACCAAGGAATAACCAAAGCGCAAAATCGGGTAAAGCCATCCATCTGCCAGATAATTTTCACGGTGTAATTGGTTGGCTAATTGGCCATGATTGGTACCTGGCAAAATATATAACAGGCTATCTTCATTTTGCGGACCAGCCGCTTCCCAAATATGCGAAAACCACAACCAGCCAGCCGACATAACTACCAGCATGGTCATGGTTAAAAAGATAAATAGCCGCCTAAATAGGGTGAATAAGCCCCGCATTAGTCATCAACAGCACCAAGGATTAAAGACGCATTTGTACCCCCAAAACCAAAGCTATTTGACATGGCATAACGCACTGTCTTTGTCTTTGATTCTAATGGCACCAAATCAAAACCTTCCATGGCCTCTTCTGGATCATTTAGGTTCAAAGTCGGTGGTAATTGCCCTGTTTTAATCGCAAGGGTCGAATAAATGGCTTCAATCGCACCTGCCGCGCCAAGCAAATGGCCTGTGGCTGATTTTGTGGATGACATAGACACGGTTTCAATCGCCTCACCTAGCAAGCGGCGCACCGCGCCAGCTTCGATCAAATCACCAAGCGGTGTGGATGTGCCATGCGCGTTAATGTAATCAATATCAGATGGGGTAAGCCCTGCATTACGCAAAGCCGCTTTCATTGCCCTGAACCCGCCATCACCATCTTCTGCAGGTGCTGTGATGTGATAGGCATCACCAGACAGACCATAGCCTTTCACCTCGCCATAAATTTTGGCACCGCGCGCTTTGGCATGTTCATATTCTTCAAGCACCAAAATACCCGCGCCCTCGCCCATCACAAAGCCATCACGCCCCTTATCCCACGGACGTGAGCCACCTTGCGGATCATCATTATAGCCAGATGATAACGCGCGCGCCGCGGCAAAACCTGCGACACCAAGGCGACAACAAGCCGCCTCTGCCCCACCTGCAATCATGACATCAGCATCACCAAACATAATCAGACGGCTGGCATCACCAATCGCATGCGCGCCTGTGGAACAGGCTGTTACCACGGCATGATTTGGCCCTTTGAACCCATATTTGATCGATACATGCCCTGAAATCAGATTAATCAATGCAGATGGAATGAAAAAGGGGCTGATCCGCTTTGGCCCTTTTTCATTCATTAAGTTACTTGTTTCAACAATTGTTGATAATCCACCAATGCCAGAGCCAATCATTACCCCAGTGCGTTCTTTATCTTCTTCTGTTTCCGCAACCCAGCCTGAATCAGCCACAGCTTCAATCGCCGCGACAAGACCAAATTGAATAAATTTATCTAATTTGCGTTGGTCTTTTGGGGCAATGTAATCATCCATATTCAGATGACCTTCGCCATCTCCTTCAGGTACCTGCCCAGCAATACGACAGCTGATATCTGAAACATCAAAACCCTCAATTGGACCAAGACCAGATTTCCCCGCAATGATGGAAGACCAATTATGTTCAACACCTACACCAAGAGGTGTTACCATGCCCATGCCAGTGATGACGACGCGTCTCATGAATTATCAACCTTATATGTCTTGTTACAGATATGTTTTATCGCACATGTTTTTTTATCTAAATAAGCCAAACAACCGCCCTAATCAGATATAAAAAAAGCCTTGCTGCATGATTATAACCAATGCAGCAAGGCCGTCAAAATCTTTGTTCTCGCATAAGAGAATTAAGAAGCAGCGCCTTCTAGGAAATCAACTGCGTCTTTCACAGTCATGATCTTTTCCGCAGCGTCGTCAGGAATGTCGCAACCGAATTCTTCTTCGAATGCCATTACCAATTCTACTGTATCTAGGCTGTCTGCGCCCAAATCATCGATAAATGAGGCACCTTCAACAACTTTATCAGCGTCAACACCAAGATGCTCAACAACAATAGACTTCACGCGTTCTGCAATATCGCTCATTATGACCCCCTTTAAGGTTCTGCGTTTGGGACGCTGGTGTCCCCTGAAACTACGATTATCGCCGAGATAACATATTCAAACCGCTTATGCTAGCCCTAAAATTAAATCATCGCCATCCCGCCATTCACATGGATCGTTGCCCCTGTGACATAGCTGGCTTCTTCACTTGCCAAGAAAGTAACAGCGGCCGCGATATCAGCGCCGCTTCCCAAACGACCTGCAGGGATATTGTTTGTCAATTTCGCTTTTTGTTCTTCAGGCAAAACATCTGTCATTGGTGTGGCAATAAAACCAGGAGCCACAACATTCACAGTTAATCCGCGACTTGCCACTTCAGCAGCCAATGATTTTGAATAACCAATCATACCAGCCTTAGATGCCGCATAATTGGTTTGCCCCGCATTGCCCGTCACGCCGACAATGGAAGATACCGAAATGATACGTCCCCATCTGGCTTTCATCATGGAACGCAACGCGGACCGACATAAAATCATGGTTGCTGTCATATTCACATCAAGCACATCATCCCATTCTTCATCTTTCATACGCATAGATAAATTATCTCTGGTGATGCCAGCATTATTGACCAAAATATTGACCTCGCCTGTAAAGGCTGTGGCTTTTTCAAATAAGCCTGCAACCTCTTCACGGTTCGACAAATTGGCCGTTACCACATGCGCTCTGTTACCTAGCTCGGCGGCAAGCTCATCTAGTTTGGCTTGTCTTGTGCCATGCAACACAACATCTGCGCCTTGTGCATGCAGCGCGCGGGCCACATCTGCGCCAATACCACCACTTGCGCCAGTGATCAGCGCGGTCTTTCCAGCTAAGTTAAACATCAAAGATACTCCTTTTTGGGATTCAGGAAATGTAAAGGGACCTCGCATGAGGCCCTAATTGATTATGTGACTATTTATGAAAAATGGGCCGCGATATCATCTGCTGTTTCAACCGACAGGATTTCGACATCTTTGACGGTGCGTTTCACAAGGCCGCTTAACACCTTACCCGTGCCTAGCTCAACAAAGCGCGTCACACCATTGGCCGCCATCGCTTCTAGGGATTCACGCCATCTCACGCGACCTGTCACTTGGCTCACTAAATTAATGCGCAGATTATCCGCATTTTGCTCTAAGCCCGCTGTCACATTACACATCACAGGAAGAGAGGGTGCCAAAAAGTCTGATTGTGCCAACGCCTCTGCCATCACATCACCCGCTGGTGCCATTAATGATGAATGGAAAGGCGCGCTAACAGGCAATTGCACAACACGCCGAAGACCTTCTTCGCTGGCGATCGCCATTGCCGCTTTCACTCCTTCAAGCGAGCCAGAGATAACAACTTGCCCTGGGGCATTATCATTTGCCACTTGCACCGCACCAGCACCTTGGGCTCTGTCGACGATCTCTTCAGCCAAGGCCATATCAGCGCCAATTAACGCGGCCATCGCCCCTTTGCCGACTGGCACCGCGGCCTGCATGGCCTCACCTCTGATACGAAGCAGGCGTGCGCCTGTGGCGATGTCAAACACCCCTACTGCCGATAGGGCTGAATATTCCCCAAGCGAATGCCCTGCCACCATATCGCCAAATTGGGCCAAATCTTTGCCCGTATGTTCAGCAATCGCCGCCACAACGGCCAATGAGCTCGCAAATAAGGCTGGCTGGGCATTGGCTGTCAGCGTTAATTCATCAGCTGGCCCGTCAGCCATAAGCGAGGATAATTTTTGTGATAACGCATCATCAACTTGCGCAAGAACTTGTTTTGCAGCATCTGATTGTGATGCCAATGTCGCGGCCATACCTGGGACTTGAGAGCCTTGGCCTGGAAATAAAAACGCCGTTTTTGTCATGATGTTCCTTTTATATTCCCCTAATGATAACAGCTTGTGTTCACAGCTTTCGATCACAGCATATCTGTTCTATGCATAATGGCTTAGCCAAGCCTTGTCACCACATCTTTGTGTTTTGTCACCTATGATACCTAAGGTTGTTTGGTGAAACAGTTAAAAAGGCTTGCGTCTTATGATCTATTTGCCTATAACCCAGCCACATAGTTACCGCACAATGGCAACTATACATAACTCCCTTGCTAGCCAGGTATGGTGCCTGCTGGCTTTCCTCTGTTGGCAAATACCCAACAGAATTGTGATAATCCATAAGGAGAGAGCGATATGCGTCTTTATGAAAGCGTGCTGATTGCACGTCAAGATATCTCTACTGCTCAAGTTGAAACCTTGGTTGATGAATTCTCAGCCATCATTGAAAATGGCGGCGGCAGCATCAAAAAAAGAGAATATTGGGGCCTACGTAGCCTAGCTTACCGGATCAAAAAGAACCGCAAAGGCCATTACGTCATGTTGAATCTAGAATCTGATTCAGCCACTTTGAATGAATATGAGCGCATCATGGGTCTGAACGAAGATATTCTTCGCTTTATGACAATCCGCATTGATGAAGTATCAGACGAGCCATCAATCATGATGCAAGCCAAGCCAGAGCGCGGTGACAGAGGCAGCAGACATAATTCACAGTCTGATAATGCCGCCACCGAAAGCAAGTCAGAGGAGGCATAAATGACTCAGTTAGAAATCACTCGCAGCGCCGTTCGTCGCCCATTTGGCCGTCGTCGTAAATCATGTCCTTTCTCTGGCCCAAATGCGCCAAAGATTGATTACAAGGACACAAAGCTTCTTGGTCGCTTTACATCAGAGCGTGGCAAGATCGTCCCGTCACGTATTTCTGCGGTATCAGCAAAAAAGCAGCGTGAATTGGCAACAGCCATCAAGCGCGCACGCTATCTTGCTCTCATGCCATATGTGGATATGTAGGATTCCCATCCTGACCTTTAAGACGGAGAAAGATTAGAACAATGCAAATCATTCTATTAGAACGTGTTGAAAAACTAGGCCAGATGGGTGACGTTGTTACCGTAAAGCCAGGTTACGCACGTAACTTCCTTTTGCCTCGTGGTAAAGCGCTTCGCGCCAACAAGGCAAATCTTGAAAAGTTTGAATCAGAAAAAGCAGAATTGGTTGCGCGCAACGACAAAGCCAAAGGCGAAGCGATGACGCTTGCCGCTTCTTTGGACGGCGTCGCTGTATCAATCGTCAGAGCCGCTTCTGAAATGGGCCAGCTATTTGGTTCAGTGAACGCAAGAGACATCTCAGCCGCGCTTGTTGAAGCTGGCCATAATGTTGATCGTCGCCAAATCGTGATGGACAAAGCCATCAAGACACTTGGCTTGATTGATATGCGCGTCAATTTGCATGCTGAAGTATCAGTGAACATCACATTGAACATTGCACGTTCATTGGAAGAAGCTGAAACACAATTGGCATCAGGCAAGGCGGTTATCGCATCTGAACTTCTGGATGAAGAAGATGATGCGCCACAGGCCGAAGCAGTCGCTGAAGAAGCACCTGCTGAAGAAGAAGCTGCTGAAGAAGCTGCTGCTGAAGAAGCTGCTGCTGAAGAAGAAGCTGCTGAAGAAGCTTCAGAAGAAGCCTAAGCTTGCCATAACGACTATTGTGATCAAAAGGCCAGTTTTTTACTGGCCTTTTTTTTCGGTCTTTTTTGGACGACCTACATGCCATCTCATCTTCACTGTAAAAAATGATCTTTTACCCATTATCCCCATTATCCACAATTGCGATGGGGGATAAATCTTGGCTAAGATATCAAAATGGAACAAAGCACCAGCACATCATCTGTTATCACTTTGCCAACCAGCGCGGCACGGGAATTGCCCCATAACCTGCAGGCAGAGCAAAATTTGCTTGGGGCTATCTTGCTTGACAACAGCATCACTGACAGGCTTGATGACCAGCTGATTGCTGATTATTTCTATGATCCGCTTCATGGCCGCATTTACAGCGCGGCAATGCGCTTAATTGGCAGGGGGCAACTTGCCAACCCTGTGACAATGCGCGCTTTTTTCGAAACGGATAAAGGCTTTGGGGATGATGACCCTGAACAATATCTAACAGATTTGGTTGATGGCGTTATTTCTGTATCCGAAGCCCCTGATTACGCCCATATCATTTATGAGACCTATTTGCGGCGGACCTTGATCAAGATCGCAGATCAAATCGCGCATGAAGCGGCCTTGCCAGATATGGATATGCCCGCCATTCAACAATTGGAAAAAGCAGAACAATATCTGTTTAATTTGGCTGAAAATGATACACCAGATACAGGATTGCGTGGGTTTGAATCTGTCCTAGCAGGCGCCATTGAAATGGCAGAAGCCGCGGCCAATAGTGACGGCAATCTATCAGGCGTCAGCACTGGCCTGACAGATCTTAATAAATTGATGGGGGGCTTGCATCGCTCTGATTTGCTCATTTTGGCAGGTCGCCCAGGCATGGGGAAAACCGCCCTTGCCACAAATATCGCTTTCCATGCCGCAACAACAACACGCACAGGCGAAACAGCCGTGCCAGTCGCCTTTTTCTCGCTTGAAATGTCAGCTGAACAGCTTGGCATGCGTATTTTGGCAGAAGCCTCAGAACTTGATTCAGATGCCATTCGCCGCGGCCGCTTAAAAGGCCCTGAATTTGCCCAGCTTGTCGATGCCAGCACGCGCATTTCATCAGCGTCCTTTTTCATTGATGACACCCCAGGGTTATCAATCTCGCAAGTTGCCAGCCGCGCCAGACGCTTGAAGCGGACAAATGGGCTTGGCCTGATTGTGGTGGATTATCTGCAATTATTAAGTGCGCAAATCGGCGTGAAAGCTGAAAACCGTGTCCAAGAAATTTCAAATATCTCACGCTCTCTCAAGGCGCTTGCCAAAGAACTTGATGTGCCTGTGATTGCCTTGTCGCAATTATCAAGAGCGGTCGAACAACGAGATGATAAACGCCCGAACCTCTCAGATTTGCGCGAATCAGGCTCTATCGAACAAGATGCGGATGTGGTGTTATTCGTGTATCGCGAGGAATATTACCTATCAAAAGGGGAACCAGAACAAAAAGAATCAGAGACCATCGAAAAATATAATGAACGTTATGAGAGATGGCGTGAGCGTTTGGAACGCACCAATGGCAAGGCTGAAGTCATTATCGCGAAACAAAGACATGGTCCTGTTGGCACTGTGAATGTCGCATTTGAAGCCAGATTAACAAAATTTGGTGATTTGGCGATGGATGACCATTTGCCTCAAGATTTCTAACAGCGTAAAAAGGGCCATAAGGCTAACTTTTGCCATATTGTTCTTATAGCCATATTGTTTTTATAGATGTCTGTTAAGGGCGATCTATCGCCATATCTTTTGTGACCTTCATTTGGGCTAGCTGTATTATGTCAGTTGTGAAATCAACCACAGCCACTCTTTCCATTGACCGAGATATCATTGCTGCCAATTGGTCAGCCTTGGATGGCCTATCATCTGAAAATTGTATCACCTCTGCGGTGATTAAGGCGGATGGCTATGGACTTGGCATGGTGCCTGTCTCACAACGCCTCTATCAGGCAGGGTGCCGCTGTTTTTTCACAGCCAGACTAGAAGAAGCGATCACATTACGCACGGCCTTAAACGCCATTCATGCCAGCCATGCCAAAATTATGGTGCTAGATGGGCTCGGTACAGATCAAGCCGCGCTATTTGCTGAATATGATCTCATCCCTGTTCTCAATGATTTGGGGCAAATTGAGACCGCAAAACAGGCCGCAAGTCAGAACAAGCAAGCTGTCCCAGTATGTTTACATAGCGATACAGCGATGGCACGTCTCGGCCTTTCTGCAAAAGATAGGGACCAGCTTTTGGCAGATCAAACCGCGCTTAATGGGCTTGATATCAGCTATCTTCTCTCGCATCTTGCCAGCTCTGATGACAAACAAAGCCCACAAAATCAGACCCAATTGGCGCTGTTTCGCTCCCATCTATCGCAATTCTCACAACATATCTCTTCTCCTGTGAAAGCAAGCCTTGCCAATTCTGGCGGCATCTTTTTAGGAAGCGATTATCATTTTGATATGACCAGACCTGGCATTGCGCTTTATGGCATCACCGCAGACGAGGCAGATCAAAAAACGGTACGTAATTGTTTTTCATTATCCGCTGATATTTTACAGATCAGAGAGGTCCCAAAAGGCACCAGCGTCGGCTATGGCGCCAGCTTTATCACCCTGCGCCCCATGCGGCTTGCCACGCTTGGCATCGGATATGCTGATGGTATTTTGCGTCATTATCAGCCCCATTTACAGCCACGCATTGGCGGTTACGCTTGTCCGATGGTTGGCAGAATTTCAATGGATAGCTGTGTCATTGATATCTCAGATATCCCAGAGGGGGTTTTGGCAAATCAAAAGGCAGCCATCTTATTTGATGATGATTTTACACCAGCTGATTTGGCACCAAAAATCGATTCTATTGCTTATGAAATCATGACAATGCTTGGCGAACGGCTTGCACGCCACTATGATGGGGCAAAGACCTAAAAAGGATCAGGGCATATGCGGTTTTTGCAACAAATAGGACAAGCAGCATTTCACTTTCTAGCATCGCTTGGTCGTCTGGCATTTTTCACAGCCGCGGCCGTACGTTGGACCATCCAGCCCCCCTATTATGGCAGGCAAATTGGCAGGCAAATCATTGATATCGGGTATTATTCTTTGCCTGTTGTTGGGCTGACCACCTTGTTTTCTGGCATGGTACTTGCTTTGCAATCTTATACAGGTTTTGCACGTTTTTCAGCAGAAGACACTGTGGCAACCGTTGTCGTGTTATCTGTAACAAGAGAATTAGGTCCTGTTTTGGCAGGGCTGATGGTGGCAGGACGTATTGGTGCCTCTATGGCTGCTGAGATTGGCACCATGCGTGTCACAGATCAAATTGACGCGCTTGACACATTATCAACACGTCCGATGCAATATTTGGTGGCCCCTCGTTTGCTCGCAGGCACCATTTGTTTGCCCTTTTTGGTCATCATCGGGGATATTATTGGCGTCTTTGGCGGCTATATTGTGGGGGTGTATCGTCTTGGCTTTAACGCAACCCTTTATTTAGATCGCACCATGCAATTCTTGGAAGTGGCAGATGTTATGTTGGGCGTGATCAAGGCCGCTGTCTTTGGCTTTTTAATTGCCTTAATGGGATGTTATCACGGCTATCATTCTGGCAGAGGTGCGGAAGGGGTTGGGCTCGCCACCACCAATGCGGTTGTGTCATCGTCTATTTTCATTCTGATTGCCAATTACATGGTAACAGCCCTGTTTTTCGGAGTGTGATTATGAGCAACGGTTCTGAAATTATGGCCCCAAATATGAGCGCAGTTAAGATTAAAATCGAAAATCTGACCAAGTCTTTCGCAGGCAAGCCTGTGTTAAAAGGCGTTTCAGTTGAAGTCAAAGAACAAGAATCGCTGGTGATTATCGGCACATCAGGTTGCGGAAAATCGGTGACACTGAAATGCCTATTGGGGCTGATTACCCCTGATTCAGGCCATATTTATATTGATGGGGTTGATACGGTATCGCAAAGCCGTAAAACAAGGGAAGACATGCTGCATCGCTTTGGCATGACCTTTCAATTTGGCGCCTTATTTGATTCGTTGCCTATTTGGGAAAATATCACCTTTCGATTACGCCAGAAAACCAAAATGAGCAAGCAAGAGGCACGCGATATCGCCACCGCCATTGTTGAACAGTTGGGCCTTGGCGCACATGTGATTGATCAATATCCCGCGGAATTATCAGGCGGCATGCAAAAGCGCGTGGCCTTGGCACGTGCCATTGCCGATAAGCCCGAAATCCTTCTATTTGACGAGCCAACATCTGGCCTTGATCCCATTACAGGCGGGGTGATTGATAATCTGATTACGGATTCAGTTAAACGCCTTGGGGCAACCGCGATTACCATCAGCCATGATATGGCCTCTGTGCGGCGTATCGCTGATAAGGTTGCGATGATCCATAAAGGGGTGGTGATTTGGTGCGGCCCTGTCGCAGAGATGGATCATACAGGCATCCCAGAAGTTGATCAATTTGTGCATGGCAAGGCGAATGGGCCGTTAACCAACGCCATTAACGAGAGTGCCAAAGCAAAAGATCAGGCACTGTCATGATGAAAAGCACAACGTAACATGGCGAAATCTAATACACGATATGTCTGTTCTTCTTGCGGCACGCCGTCTGCCAAATGGTCTGGCAAATGTGATGGGTGCGGGGAATGGAATACCCTAGCCGAAGAAGTGAGCGCGGGCCTTTCCACCCCAGGCAAAAAAATTGCTGGTAAAAGAGTCCAGCTGGAAAAGCTGAATGAAACAGAAGACAGACCGCCTCTGCAACGCCATAAATCAGCCATTCATGAGCTAGATCGCGTGGTGGGCGGCGGCATTGTCCCAGGCTCCGCGATGCTGATTGGCGGTGATCCTGGCATTGGCAAATCAACCTTGCTGTTACAATTATTATGCAAATTTGCCAAAGATGGGCTACGAGCGGCTTATTTTTCAGGCGAAGAATCAGCCGAACAAGTGCGGATGCGTGCCCAAAGATTGCAATTATCATCTGCGCCCTTGCAATTGGCAACCGCAACCAATGCCGCTGATATCGCCGCCTCTTTATCAGGCAGTGACGGCTTTGATATTGTGGTGATCGATTCTATTCAAACCATGTATTTGCCAACCCTAGATTCCGCCCCTGGTACGGTTTCGCAAGTGCGCGCCTCAGCACAAGAGCTTATTCACGCCGCCAAATCATGTGGCGCGGCGGTGTTCTTTGTTGGTCATGTCACCAAAGAAGGCGCCATCGCTGGTCCACGCGTTCTTGAACATATGGTGGATTGTGTTCTTTATTTCGAAGGTGACCGCAGTCATCATTTCCGCATCTTGCGCGGTGTGAAAAACCGCTTTGGCCCAACCGATGAAATCGGTGTGTTTGAAATGACGGAAATGGGCTTATCAGAGGTCCAAAACCCATCCGAATTATTTTTGGCTGATCGGCGTGAAAATGTCGCTGGTGCCGCTGTTTTTGCAGGGCTTGAAGGCTCTCGCCCTGTGCTTGTGGAAATCGAAGCTCTTGTGGCCCCTTCAAGCTTGGCCGCCCCACGCCGCAATGTTGTGGGATGGGATTCCAGCCGCCTTGCCATGTTAACCGCAGTTCTCGAAGCGCGATGCGGTGTCCCCCTATCAGGCAGAGATATCTTTTTAAATGTCGCAGGGGGCTTGAAAATCAGCGAACCTGCCGCTGATATGGCGGTGGCGGCGGCCTTGATTTCATCTGTCACAGGCCTGCCTTTACCAGAACGATCTGTGTTTTTTGGCGAGGTCGCCTTATCAGGGGAATTGCGGCAGGTCGCACAAGCTGAAGCCCGCTTAAAAGAAGCCTTTAAATTGGGATTTGATCAAGCGATTATGCCACGACCACGCAAATCGGGCCCTGCCCCCAAAGGTTTGACTGTCCAGAATATCGAAAATTTGGCACAATTAATTGCAACTTTAGGAGGTCTGGAGTAGGACTATCTCATATGTCTAGCCAGATTGGGTACAAATGGATTTTGCGGCCTTAAATTTTGTTGATTATGCGATCTTAGTCATTTTGGCGATTTCAAGCATCCTATCAACCTTGCGTGGTATGACCAGAGAAGCGTTAGGTCTGCTTGGATGGGCTTTATCTGTGTTAATGGCACGCTTGCTTGGCCCTTTCCTAGAAGATCCCATTGCGTCACTTATTCCAAACGAATCTCTTGTTTCTGGTATTGCATGGACCATCCCCTTTTTAATCACCGTGATCTTATGGTTTATCTTGGCAAGTTTGATGTCCCCAGGCTTAAAAAAAGCAGGGCTAGGTGCCCTTGATCGCTGGCTTGGCGTTGTCTTTGGATTTGTGCGCGGTGTCTTTATGGTCACAGCCATTTATTTGGGCGTTGTAATCGGACTTGGCGGCGAACAAAATCTGCCGCAAATCGCCACCCAAGCGCAATCAGCCAATGTGGTGCGTGCCCTTGGCTCTATTGTCCAGCCCTTATTGCCATCTGATTTGGCAGACCAGTTGCAAGCTGGTCTAAGAGAAGCAGATATCGAGGCCCTCACCCCCACCCAGCCTGAATTCATTGAACAAGGCATTGACGCTGTTGGGGATACCAAAAACGAACGACTTGACGGTCTGAATCTTCTGACCGACGAGACCAATTAACATAACGGAAAGACCCGAACGCAATGACCACGCCGTTTGATATCTCACAAGATGATGACCATTTGCATGAAGAATGTGCGGTATTTGGAGCATATGATACGGAAAAGGCGGCCCATTTATTAACCGCGCTTGGCCTGCATGCCCTACAGCATCGTGGCCAAGAAGCGACAGGCATGGTCTCAAATAATAGCGGTCATTATAACGCACTTCGCGGTTTGGGCCATGTGGGCCATAATTTTGATGCCAATTCATCTGAGATGGCCGCTATGGCAGGGCATTTCGCGATTGGCCATAATCGCTATTCCACCACAGGCCAATCAGAATATCGGAATATCCAACCTTTTTTAACTGAATTAAACACAGGTGATTTTGCCCTTGCCCATAATGGCAATTTGATTAATGCGGCGCGTCTTCGCGCCTCATTGGTTGCCGCAGGCAGCTTGTTTCAATCCACAACAGATACGGAAATCATCATCCATCTTGTGGCGCGCTCTCATCGCAAAAACCCGCTTGAAAAGCTGATCGAAGCATTGATGCAAATTGAAGGTGCTTATGCGCTTGTCTGTTTATTTGATGAAAAGCTGATTGGCGTAAGAGATCCCCTTGGCATCAGACCCTTGGTGCTTGGCAAAACAGCAAGCGGTTATGTGCTGGCTTCTGAAACATGTGGACTCGATATCATTGGGGCTGAATTTGTTCGCGATATCGAAGCAGGCGAAATGGTGATCATTGATGCTGATGGCGTGACCTCGCAACACCCCTTTTCGCAGACAGGGTCACGGTTTTGTGTCTTTGAATATGTCTATTTTGCCCGTCCTGATTCCACATTAGAAGGCAGAGGCGTTTATCAAACAAGAAAACAGATTGGCCATGAACTAGCCGCTGAATCCCATATTGAAGCTGATGTGGTTGTCCCTGTGCCTGATTCTGGCGTACCAGCCGCCCTTGGCTATGCTGAAGCCTCTGGCATTCCATTTGATTTGGGCATTATCCGCAACCATTATATTGGCCGCACCTTTATTCAGCCGACACAGGCAGGTCGCACGCAATCTGTGCGCATGAAACATAACGCCAACCCTGCGACCATCAAAGGCAAGCGCGTTGTGTTAATTGATGATTCCATTGTGCGTGGCACCACCTCGCGCAAAATTGTATCAATGGTGCGTGAAGCAGGCGCAAAAGAAGTGCATATGCGCATTGCCAGCCCGCCAACCATCAGCCCCTGCTATTACGGCGTTGATACACCAGATAAAGATAAATTAATCGCCTCTTATATGAGCGTTGACGAAATTGCTAAGGAAATTGGCGCAGATAGCCTTGCCTTTGTCTCAGAAAATGGCCTCTATCGGGCAATGGGCTTTGCCAAGGGGCGCAATCAAGATTGCCCACAATTCTGTGATGCCTGTTTTACAGGTGATTATCCCGTTCAAACAACAAGCGACAGAGTATCCACTGGGGTAACAAAAGATGACGAAACGATTAGATAATAAAGTAATCCTTGTCACGGGTGCCAGCCGTGGCATTGGTAAAGCGGTCGCATTGGAAGCTGCCAAACAAGGCGCAGAATTAATTATCACAGGCCGCACAACAGGTGCCCTCGAAGAAGTAGATGATGACATTCATGCCGCTGGGGGGAATGCTGTCATTGTTGAGCTTGATCAAACAGATTTCGACGCGATCCCGCGTCTAGCAGCTGCCATTTCGCAACGCTGGGGGCGACTTGACGGATTTGTGGCCAATGCGGGCCAGCTTGGACAATTATCACCTGTTCCCTATAGCGAGGCAGATGTGTTTGAGCGCACCATCACAGTGAATTTGACATCTGTCTTTCACATGATCAAAGCCTTCGACCCTTTATTACGCGCATCACAAGCAGGCAGAGCCATTTTGGTCACATCTGGCGCCTCAGAAGGCCCGCGTCCCTTTTGGGGCCCCTATGCGGCATCAAAAGCAGGTCTAGAGGCTTTGGGGCGGTCTTGGGCCGCTGAATCAGAACAGACCAATATGAAAATTAACTTGCTGAACCCTGGCGGCACCAGAACCGCGATGCGTGCTGCTGCCTTCCCTGGTGAAAATCCAGACAGCTTGCCAACAGGCGCTGATATTGCCCCTGCCTTTATTGATTTGCTTGCTGATGATTGCCCCTATCATGGGGCGCGTGTCGATGCACGTACGTTGGTCGGACTTTAATCACGCCCCCTTGCGCTCAGCGTGAAATAGCCGTTCTGGCTGCACGAGCTGACAGATCTCATCATCACAGCCTTGCGGAAGTCCGAGCGCTTGAGATACCAGCATTTCGGCTAATAATGGCGCATTGGTCATCCCCCACGCGCCAAGCGCAGACAACACATATAGACCACCTTTATCTGGTAAACCGCCCATATCTGTACTTTGATCAAGCGCACCACAGATCGGAAAACGATCTGGCGTTGATAAACGATAGGATAATCGGCCATTTGCCTTTGTGATATCGGGTGCGAGATGCTGCCACTCTTGCGGCATTAAGGACAGATTATGCTGGTGGCCTTTGATTGTAACTTCGCTTTGACCTGTTTTATCAAAGCTTGCACCGATATAATGATGCCCTTCAATCTCTGGGGTTAAATAACCGCCATAAGTGATGGCATCCTTGGTCTTTGCCAAGGGGGAGGATGATGACCAGAAACTGATCTGACCTGCGCTGATTTGATGCTCTATCTCTGGCAGATGCGAGGCGCGCAATAACGCAGGCAACAAGGCACCACATGTCACAAAGACAAGATCAGCCTCTAACAGATCTTTATTTTCCAAATGCACGCAATAAGCCCCATTGGCACTCTCATTTTTTGTGATTTCCGTGACACCGCAATTGGTCATGACGCTGGCATGGCGTGCCAAATACTGCACAAATCTTTCAGGGTAAATCACAGATGCCGCTGATTGGCGACTTCCTTTACGCGCAAATGGCAAACCAGCTTGTTCTGCTAATTCCTCTGCGGAAAGGGGCTGAAACAGCTCAGCAGGCCAACCAGATTGCACCAATTTATCATGCCGCACCTCGTCCTTATCACGCATCATTGTGCTAACCACACCAGATTTGGCAATTGCTTTTGCCGCATTCGCAAGCATCTGGGCATAGGATAAACAAGCCACCGACAGACGGCCTGGTGCATCATGCAAGACGCGAAGACGCGCTGTTTGCAATGCCACAGGATTGCCAGATGCTTTATCCGCCAAATTTGGACCTGCTTCTAAGATGGTGGCTGAAATACCGCGCCCATAAAGCGCATGGGCAAGGCTGGCACCTGCTATCCCGCCCCCAATAATCAACGCGCTTTTCGGCAAGAATTTTGGCAAAGATGGTGGCAGTAAGATCTCTTTTGCTGGCAAATGCGCAGTGATCATCTCTCTTTTACGGCCATAGCCAGCCTTCTTTTCCACAACAAACCCTGCCGCCGTCAGCCCTCTTTTTACCGCGCCAGCAGCGGTAAAAGTGGCAAGGCGCGCGCCCGCAACAGAACAACGACTAATCTGTGTGTAAAGTGCCTCTTGCCACAGGCTTTCATTTGATTTGGGGTTAAACCCATCCAAAAACCATGCATCAGCCTGAAATGAGATAGATCGCAGGTGCGATAAGGCATTACCAAAATACAAATGCAGATGATCTTTGCCATCAGCGAAAATACGTTTGTGATAACCTGGCCATCTAGGGGGTAGGTTTGCGCGCAATGCCTTTGAATAGCTGGCCACTTCAGCAAATGGGCGATGCGCAATTTCAATCAAATCCGCTGGCAGAGGACAAGATTCAAAACTGATAAAATCAAGTCGGCAATGCGGGTTAATGTCATCACGTATCTGTTGGACTGCGATAAAATTTAACCCTGTGCCAAAGCCTGTTTCTGCAATTGTCACATGATTTTGCGTCTTGATCAGCTCTGGCAAGCCAGTGCTATCGCAAAACACATAACGGCTTTCTGCCAGCCCATCCTCGCGCGAGAAATAAATATCCCCATGCGCGCGTGAGACAAGCGCATCACCTTTGATTTCAATATCTGGATCAGGCAATCGCACATCAGGTATGCCAGCATCATCGGTGGGAAATAAGCCTGTCATAAAACTCCTTGTCTAAAAGGTTAATGCTAAAATACTTAGCACGGAGGTTGAATACGGCAAGCATACAGCGAAAGGCAAAAAATATGAAAAGGCGAATTCCAGTTTCTTTCAGAATTTTTTCTTCTTTTATCACATGTGGCTCTCTGCAAATCAAACTGGCCACGCCCTCTGTTTTTTCGGAGTCTCTTTATAAAAAAGGGACGAAAGATGGTCCTGATGTTACGATCCAGCTTCAGGATCTGTCTGATTTGCGTAAAATCACGCTAACCCCCCAGCTTGCCATCCCCGAAGCCTATATGACAGGCCGCTTGACGCTGATTGACACCAGCCTTGAAGATTTCATGATATTTCTGTTCTGTAACAAACAATCCTATCATAACACCCTTATAGGGCGCATTGAACATCATCTATCTGATATGCTGGCTTTGTTAAAAGGCAAAATTGCCAGAGGGCGCGCCAAAAAAAATGTCGCACATCATTATGATTTAACAGATGCGCTTTATGAATGTTTCTTGGGCGAAACCCGTCAATATAGCTGTGCTTATTTCAAAGAGGATAGCGATGATATTGATCTGGCCCAGCGCCAGAAAATGGCACATATTGCTGCCAAATTAAAATTAAAGGATGGGGGCCAAATTCTTGATATTGGCTGTGGCTGGGGCGAGCTTGCTTATCACCTCAGCTTGCTAAAAGAAAAATTGTCTGTCAAAGGCATCACCTTGAGCGAAAATCAATTGGCCTATTGCAACCGCCACATCATCCCGCGCGCGCAAAACTTACAATTTGAACTCAAAGATTACCGCGATGAAAAAGGTCACTATGATCATATTGTGTCTGTTGGCATGCTAGAACATGTGGGACGACAATCTTATCAGCAATTTTTTGATCAAATATCACATTGTTTGAAACAAGATGGCACCGCGCTGATCCATACCATTGGCAAAAGGCGGGCATGTCGTACCACGACGCCTTTCATCAGGAAATATATTTTCCCAGGGGGGTATATCCCGACCCTAGCTGATTTATCCAACGCCCTTGCCAAGACTGATTTACATATTGGGGATATCGAATGTCTGCATAATCATTATGCCCAAACCTTGCGTCATTGGCGCATGGCCTGCGAAGCGAAAAAAGAGACATTGATAAACCTTTATGATGAGGAATTTTACCGCATGTGGCGGTTTTATCTGGCAAGTTGCGAATATTTTTTCCGTCTTGATGAAGGTGTTGTCTATCAGATACAACTATTTAAGACGCGTGATAAAACGCCCAATATAAGAGATTATATCGCGTTAAAAGAACAAGATTATTTGGAAATATTATGCCAGACAAACCATTTTGGGAAACAGTGACTTTGCGCGAAATGACAGACCAGCAATGGGAATCATTATGTGATGGTTGCGGGAAATGTTGTGTTTTAAAACTAGAAGATAGTGATACAAACGCCATTTATTACACAGATGTCAGCTGCCAATTATTATGCACCAAATCAGCCCAATGCACAGATTATGCGAACCGAAAACAGCTGGTTCCTGATTGTGTGATTTTAACAGCAGAAAATTTAGACACGGTGCATTGGATGCCCGAAAGTTGCGCTTATCGACGCTTGCATGAAGGGCGCCCCTTGCCAGATTGGCATCCCCTTTTGACAGGCAATAAACAAGCGATGATCGCGGCCCATCATTGTGTTGCCAATCACGTCACATCTGAAACTGAAATCGCAGAAGATGATATGCCAGATCATCTTTATGATTGGGATCATTTAACCGCAGATGTAAAAATCATAGGAGGTGAAAGCGAATGAATCGCACCATCTTAATTGTGCTACTGGTCGCGCTTGCCTTGGCCATAATCATCCGAAATGAAACAGACCCAAGCAGGCAGGAATGGACCAATTGCAAAGAATCTTTGTTCTCACAGGTTGTTTTTGGCGAGTGCACACTCATCTTTGAAGGGGAAGAAGAACCAGCTTAACCATCCACAATAAAGGGTATGATCATGGCAAAAATGGTGCGCAAAGGTGATTTGCCTGAAAAAGATTGTCTCTATTGCCACCGCCCTTTTGCGTGGCGTAAAAAATGGGCACGTGATTGGGATTCAATCCGCTTTTGCTCTGAAAGATGCAAAAAAGAAGCCAAAAAAGAAGCCAGATAAAGCAAATAGCGGGGCTATGTTACCAGCTTGCGCAATGTGGCAAGGCTATCTGCTTCTTCGACATCCTTATCCCAGCGAATGGCATGAAATCTCGGAAAGCGCATCGCCACGCCGCTTTTATGACGGCTTGAGAGATGTAAGGAATCAAACGCCGCCTCAATCACAAGCTTGGGTTCAACCTCTCGGACAGGCCCAAAGCGGTTAATCGTATGGTTGCGCACAAATTTATCAAGCTGCGTTAATTCAGCATCTGTAAAGCCAAAATACGCTTTGCCAACTGGCACCAATTTACGCCCGTCTGGCCCGTCATCCCACGCGCCAAATGTAAAATCAGAATATTTTGCGCTTCGTTTCCCATGACCACGCTGGGCATACATAATCACCACATCGGCAAAATGCGGATCACGCTTCCATTTATACCATTGGCCCGTAATGCGGCCAAATTGATACGCGCCCTGTTTATGTTTGATCATCACCCCTTCAATTAAAGGATCTGTCTTGCGCGCTTGTCTTTGCGTGGCCAATTCTTGCCAATCCTTTGATACCAGCAAGGATGAGATATCCAAGAGATCATGATCAATCAGCGGTAATTCAGCCTCCAGCCTTCGCCGCCTATCGCATAGCGCAAGCGATCTGATATCGTCACCGCCCACCATCAATAGATCATAGCACCGCATAAACACAGGATGCTCGTCACGTAATTTCGCAGATGGTTTTTTCCGATTAAGGCGTTGCTGCAAATCATTAAATGACCCAAGCGTCTCTGTGGTACCAGCCAGCAATTCACCATCAAGTACCCCTTGCCATCGCATCGGCTTCACCATCTCAGGAAAGGCATGCGAAATATCATCACCAGAGCGCGAAAATAACCGCACCCCATCATCGGCTGAGACAAGTTGTACACGTGCGCCATCCCATTTCCATTCAATCTGGAAATCAGACAGATCAAATTTCGCTTGGTCTGTTTCCTCTAGCGGATGGGCCAACATCAAAGGTTTGAAAACCGCACGACCTGCCGCATCAGGTTTGTCAGCCCGATCTTCTAGCCAATCAAATAAGGGGGCATAGGGCGGCGATAATAACGGCCAAATCTCTTCAATATCCTCAACAGCTTTGTCAAAGGCTTGTGCCAATGCCACCCGCATCAGTCGCGCAGATACCCCAACCCGAAGGCCACCTGTGGCCAATTTTAACAAAGCCCATCTTTGCCGCCCATCCATAGTATCAAGATAAGAGCGCACCGCTTGTTCTGCTTCTTTACGGCCAGAAGATAGCAAATAAGTCACAATATCACCCAAATCATAATCTGGCTTATTGCTTTTTTGCCCTTCCGTTTCGATTGTCTCAGGCCATAATAAACAGACCGTTTCTGCCAAATCGCCAACGAAATCATAAGACAGCTTAAACAGCACCTCATCAGTGGTATCAGCTGCCAAATCGCGGATCATCTTGCCTTTGACATGGGGCAGGCTCAAATCACCTGTGATCGCCGCCACACCATAACCGCGGCTATCGCCCTCACTGCTATTAAGCCACTGCACCAAATGCGCCAATTTGGCATTGCGCCCTGGCGAGAAAACAAGCTTATCAAGCAAATCAGAAAATGCCTTCACCCCTCATCTCCTGCTTCGGCTTCATAACCAATTAAGGACAAGGCTTTGGCTATACGGCCCTTACCAGCCAGCGCATAAAGAATGGCATCTTCATTGCCATGTGTTACCCAAACTTCCTTCGGATCCACCTGATCAATCGTCATCATGATATCATCCCAATCGGCATGATCAGATAAGATCAATGGCACTTCCACCCCTCTTTGTTTGGCATGGGCGCGCACTTGCATCCAACCAGAGGCAAAACAGATGATCGGATCAGGCAAACGATTGGCCCATGGATTGCCAAGAGCAGAGGGCGGCCCTAAGATGATCTGTGACTTTAAATCCTGATTTTCTTTGGCCTTGCGATCTGTGGTCGCTGGGTATAATGGGCCAAGATCAATCCCATTTTTTTGATAAAAATCACATAATTTTTGCAAAGCCCCATGAATATAAATCGGTGCTTCATAGCCTGCTTGGCGCAATAATTTTATCACCCTTTGTGCTTTGCCAAGCGCATAAGCCCCAACAAACACACAACGATCTGGAAATGCTGTTTGATAATCAAGAAGCTTTTGAATTTCAGCCAACGGATCAGGATGGCGAAAGACAGGCAATCCAAAAGTGGCTTCGGTGATAAACACATCACATGGCACCACCTCAAAAGGCAAAACAGTGGGATCAGCCTTTCTTTTATAATCGCCTGCGGCAATCAATCTTGTGTTATTCACCTCAATAATGATCTGCGCTGAACCAAGCACATGACCAGCAGATGCCATAGACACCTGCCCGCCTGATAAGGACAATGTCTCACCATAATCAAGGGCGCGTTGCAGGGGCGTAAAATCTGCCCCATAGCGCAAAGCCATAATCGCAAGCGTTTGCGGGGTGGCAATCACTTCGCCATGACCCGCTCTGGCATGATCAGCATGGCCATGGGTAATCAGCGCGCGGCCAACAGGGCGGATCGGGTCGATATAGGCATCAAAAGGCGCGATATACAGCCCCTCTGGCCTAATCTCTACCCAATCCATGTTTAACTTTGACACAATTGATCACCTTATTGATACAGCCTGTATCGGCGCGCAAGCCGCACTTATGGTCCCTTATTTTGACACCTTATTTTGGCCCCTTATTTTGATGTCTGGCCTTTATCGGCATCCATACCAAACATCTTATCCCACGCCTCACCTGTTAACTTGGCCAAATCTTCGCGCCATTCAAGCCCAAGGCTGGCACCTTTTTGAAAGGCTGGCCTGTCATATAATCTGCTGCGCCATGCCGCCACATTGGGATAATCTGCCAAATCCACATGTTGATCTTGATAGGTTTTGGACCATGGCAATATCGCGATATCAGCGATAGATAAGTCATCACCCACAATAAAATCACGCCCTGCAAGACGGCGATCAAGCACCCCATAAAGACGATTGGCTTCATTGCCATAACGTTCGATGCCATAGGGGTTTTTTTCCTTAGCATATTTAATGAAATGATGGGCTTGCCCCAACATGGGACCAAAGCCGCCCATTTGCCACATCAGCCATTCCATCACTTCGATTTTACCACGTTCATCTTGCGGCATTAACT
The DNA here is from genome assembly GCA_049889495.1 of Puniceispirillaceae bacterium (SeqCode). Lineage (GTDB taxonomy): Bacteria > Pseudomonadota > Alphaproteobacteria > Puniceispirillales > Puniceispirillaceae > UBA685. Next base: position 52,094 of record JBMHDH010000027.1, read on the forward strand.
TGTTTGTCTTTTGCGCCAGATAGAACAAAATAGCCCCTGATTCAAACACACTGACAGGCGCCCCATCAGGCCCGTCATGGTCAATGATGGCTGGCATGCGGTTATTAGGCGCGATTTTTAAAAAATCAGGCTTGAACTGATCGCCCTTGCTGATATTAACGGGCACCACCTCATAAGGCAGACCCAATTCTTCAAGCGCGATTGAAATTTTAAACCCATTTGGCGTTGGCCAAAAATATAATGTGATCATTTTGTTTCTCTATTGTTAAAAACTAGGCTTTGCACTCTAGACCTTTTGCTATACGAGACTACCATCATAATGGAACAATAAAGATTTAAAACCGAGTGATACTTCAGGTTATTTTTAAAGATGAGCGAAACAAATCTGCCACAAGCAACCTTGCCAGCTCATTTTTCACGTTGGTTCCAGCAAAAAGGCTGGCAGCCTCACGCCCATCAAATTGACATCCTATCAGCTTGGGAACAAGGCAAATCAAGCTTGCTGATTGCCCCCACAGGCGCAGGCAAAACCTTATCAGGCTTTTTACCAAGCTTGATCACACTTTCTAAAAACACACCACAGGCAAACAAAAGATTACACACCCTTTATATCTCGCCTCTCAAAGCGCTTGCGACAGATATTGCGCGCAATTTAACGACTCCGATCACAGAGATGGCATTGCCAATCACGGTGGAAACCAGAACAGGGGACACCCCGCAATCCAAACGCAATCGCCAGAGAACCACCCCGCCAGATATCCTGCTAACCACACCAGAATCTCTTGAATTAATGCTTGGCTGGCCAGATGCCCCCCAGATTTTTGGGTCTCTACAGACCATCATTATTGACGAAATCCACGCGCTAAATGGCATGAAAAGAGGTGATTTACTCTCTTTGAGCTTGGTGAAATTGCGGAATATGACAAAAGATGTGCGCGCCATTGGCCTTTCTGCGACCATTGCCGACCCGATGCGATTGACTGGCTTATTAAGCAACACGCCTTGTGATGTGGCCATTATCAAGCCTGATTTACGCAAAACCATTCATGTCTCTATGCTTGAGACAAAAGCCGAAATACCTTGGGCAGGTCATTCAGCGCATTATGCTTTGCCAGAATTATATCACCTTCTGCAAACCCATAAAAAAACGCTGATTTTCGTCAATACCAGAGCGCAAGCTGAATTGCTGTTTCAAGCACTTTGGCTGGCCAATGATGATAATTTGAAAATTGGGTTGCATCATGGCTCGCTTGATGCAGGACAAAGGCGAAAGGTCGAAGCCTTTATGGCCCGCGGCGCATTAGACGCTGTGGTTGCCACCTCCTCTCTCGATTTGGGCATTGATTGGGCTGATATTGATTTGGTTGTGCAAATTGGCGCACCAAAGGGCGTATCACGGCTAGTGCAACGGATTGGCCGCGCATCTCACAGGCTAGATGCCGCATCCAAGGCCGTGCTTGTGCCAGCCAATCGGTTTGAAGTGCTAGAGGTAAAAGCAGCCATTCATTGCGTCAAAGAAATGCAACTAGATGACCCGCCGCCCCATGAAGGGGCGCTTGATGTTCTGGCGCAACATTTGGTGGGATGCGCTGTCTCTGCCCCTCTTGATGCAGATCACATCTATCGCCAAGTAACCAGTGCACCGCCTTATGCAACGCTCAAAAGAGACGCCTTTGATCAGGTTTTGGATTTTGTGGCAACAGGCGGTTATGCGCTCTCTCACTATGATCAATTTCATCGCTTGGTCAAAGGCGTTGATGATCTCTGGCGTGTGGCCAGCCCGCAAGTGGCGCAAAGATGGCGCATGAATATTGGTACCATAGTCGAAACAGTAACCATGAAAGTCAGGATGAAAAGCGGTCCTGTCTTGGGCGAAATCGAAGAATATTTTGTGCAGGGTCTGACCACAGGTGACCATTTCATCTTTGCTGGCAGAATGTTGGAATATATCGGCATTAAGACCAATATGGTGCTGGTCAGACAAAGCAATGCCAAAGAGCCAAAAGTGCCAGCCTATGCAGGTGGTCGCCTGCCCCTATCGCAAAATTTGGCAGATGTGGTGCGCACACAATTAACAGATGAAAGCCAATGGCATGATTTGCCGCCAGATGTCAAAAATTGGCTTACCTTGCAAAAAAGCAGATCAGGCCTGCCATCTGATAAAAAACTTTTGGTGGAAAGTTTTAAAAGAGGGCAACGCCATTACCTTGTCGCTTATTGTTTTGAAGGGCGTAATGCACATCAAACACTTGGCATGTTATTGACGCGCCGCATGGAACGGCTTGGATTTGGTCCTTTGGGGTTTGTGGCAACCGATTATGCCGTGGCGGTCTGGTCTGTGCATGCGGTCCACAGCCCTGATCATCTGTTTCAATCTGATTTATTAGGGGATGACCTTGAAGAATGGATGGCGGAATCCACCATGTTAAAACGGTCTTTCAGACAAGTCGCCACCATCGCAGGTCTGATTGAAAAACGATTGCCTGGTCATGAAAAAACAGGCAAACAAATGACGGTAAATTCAGATCTGATCTATGATGTGCTTCGGCGTCATCAACCAGATCATTTATTGTTAAAAGCAACCGAACAAGATGCGGCAAAAGGCTTGACAGATATTCGCCGTCTCTCTGAAATGCTAACACGATTTGAAGACCATATTGATTTCAGGCAACTGGCCTATATCAGCCCCCTTGCCCTCCCCTTAATGCTAGAGGTCGGCCGCGAAAGCGTCACCGCAGGGGGCGTGACAGATTTGCTTGAGGAGCTTGAAACATCTTTGCTTGAAGAGATCCATGGGGCACCCGCCAGATTGTAACAGTTCGACAATGACATCACCGCAAAAATCAGCTTCTGCCCCTGCCATTCAATTCCATAGCGCAACATTCCATTTAAATGGCGATGGCACGCTTTATTGGCCAGATCAAGACACGTTGATCGTCTCTGATTTACATCTTGAAAAAGGGGCTGCCTTATCCCAAGGTGCGCCTTTGCCGCAATTCGATACGCTTGATACGCTTCAACGTCTTGAAAAGCGCCTGATCAAGGATAACCCAAAGCGTCTGTTATGTTTGGGCGATAATTTCCACACCACCGAACGGGCGTTTCGCCTGCCAGCCGATTATGTGGCATATTTGCATAAGATGATGGCTGATCGAGAGGTGATGTGGCTGACTGGCAATCATGATATGGCCTTGCCAGATCGTTTGCCAGGCACGGTGATGAGCGAAGTCACTCTTGCCAATATCCGTTTTTGTCATGAAACAGATCATCGCTCACAAAACCCCACTATTTCAGGGCATTTTCACCCCAAAGCCCGTGTTAAATTGCGCGCAAAACAGCTATCGGCACGTTGTTTTCTGCAAAGCGGTTATGATTTCATTATGCCTGCCTTTGGCAGCTACACAGGTGGGTTAAATATTCGTGATGCCGCCTTTGATGCCATTTTGACAAATACTGCCATCGTGCATTTGCTTCATGACGGAAAAATTTTTTCCATGCCTTTTGTGCCATCTGTGTTCTTGTCCGCACGATAAGGGGCAAAAACAGCCCTTTATCATAATAAAAATCAAGAAATCTATCTCAGATTATTAAATCCACATTGTGGAATGTGCCGTATATAGCTTTGTGTTTAAGTTAAAAATAAACAACGTATCGGGATAGGAAATAGCATGCGTATAGCAGTTATTGGGGCTGGTATTTCGGGACTTGGGGCGGCTTGGTTGCTTGGCCGTGACCATGATGTGACCATTTTTGAAAAGCAAGACAGAATTGGCGGCCATGCCAATACAGTCGATGTGACATTAAATGGCAAAACGATCCCTGTTGATACAGGCTATATCGTTTATAATGAGCTAAATTACCCAAATTTAATCGGACTATTTGATTGTTTATCTGTGCCGACACAAGGCTCAAAGATGACATTTTCAGTGTCATTGCGTGATAAAGAATTGGAATATGAAGGCTCACTCGCAGGGCTTCTGGCGCAACCTTCCAACCTATTTAAGCCGCGCTATTGGTCAATGTTAAATGGCCTGCGTCGTTTTTATGCCGAAGGCTATAAACTAAGCCAAGCAAGCACAGCAGATGAAACCTTGGGCGACTTCATTCAAAGATCTGGTTTTTCTGACGCCTTTATCGAAGATCATCTTTTGCCAATGGGGGCTGCCATTTGGTCTTGCCCGACTGAGACCATGCTTGGCTTTCCCGTCAGAAGCTTTATGCAATTTATGGAAAATCATAAATTGATGAATTATATTGACCGCCCTGTTTGGCGCACAGTCACGGGTGGCTCGCGCCAATATATAAGACGACTTCTTGATGATTTTTCAGGTAAAGTGCACCAAAACGCAACGATCACAGGCCTGAAACGCCAAGGGGCTGGCGTGATCGTGTCCGTCGAAGGCGAAGGCGATATCTATTTTGATAAGGTGATTATGGCCGCCCACGCTGATGAAAGCCTTGCCTTAATTCAAGATGCCAGCAGACAAGAACAAGATTTGCTTGGTGCGTTTCAGTTCCAGCCAAATAAGGTGATTTTGCATTCAGATCCTGACCTGATGCCAAAACGCAAGGGCGCATGGGCGGCTTGGAATTACCTGACATCTCGCAAAAGTGGTGACAATCAATTAAGCCTGACTTATTGGATGAACAAGCTGCAATCCATTGATAAAAATGTGCCGCTTTATGTCACGCTAAATCCTTTTGATGACCCAAAAGATGAGTTAACGCATCAAGAATTTTCCTATGATCACCCGATTTTTGACAAGGCCGCAATATCTGCGCAAGATCAGCTAGGTGAGATCCAAGGGCAAAATCACCTCTATTTCTGTGGGGCTTGGACAAAATATGGTTTTCATGAAGATGGCCTTGCTTCTGCGGTAAAAGTTGCGAAATCCCTTGGTGTTAAGATACCATGGGATAGCCCCACAACAGCGTGGCACGAACCACAAGCCATAGAAGACAGGCTAGAAGCCTGATTGGCATGACGGGGTAAAAGGGAGACTGTCATGCCGCAACCATCACATGCAGCAGATACCACAGCTTGCCAATTGGTGTTATCAGATATCCACCACACACGTCATGCCCCAAGGGCGCATTTCTTATCTCGTGCTGGCCTATCTCTGAATATCGATGTGGATCGCTTGGCTGATGCGGATCAGCAATCACCGCTTTTTTCGGTTGGCAAATGGAATTTGCTATCATTTTATCAAACAGATTACGGGCCGTTTCATAAATCAAATCACCAAGAGCAAAAACATAAATATCACAATCTTGGTGATTATATCAGGGATCTAGCGACCCAATATGGCATCTCAAAAAAACTGGCCAAGATTAACCTTTTGACCTTCCCTCGTATTTTGGGCGCAAGCTTTAATCCCTTATCGGTTTATCGCTGTCTGGATGAGGCAGGGCAATTGGTGATGGTTGTCTATGAGGTGCATAACACCTTTGGAGAAATGCACAGCTATATTGGCCTTGCCACTGATACAGGCCATGCCAGCCTTCACCACACGAAAAAGATCTTTCATGTATCACCGTTTTTTGATGTCTCTGGTGATTATCAATTATTTTCAAAGCAAGATGACGATAAATGCCATGTCATCATCCGCTATCGTAAAGATGGCAAGCTGGCTTTGACAGCGACATTACGCGGGCTGATCACACCGATGACCAGCAAAACCATTATCTCTGGTCTTTTTTCCCAAAAACAATGGCCGATGCGCCCTTGGTTTGCCATTCATATCGAAGCCGCAAAATTGTTTTTGAAAAAATTGACCTTTCATTCAAAACCAACGCCACCAGGCCAAACACACAGCCTATCTTCAACAAAGGGACTGAAATAATGTTGATCTCATTGCGCTATAATATTGCCAAAAAGCTGTTGCTGAAAGTTGCAAAACATCTGAAATCTGGCCAAATCACGTTACGCTTTCCCGAAGGAGATGAACATCATTTTACAGGCGCAAAACAAGGCCCATCTGCCGATTTAACCATCGTGAAAAAAGAAGGGCTTTTGCGGATTATCAAGGCTGGTAAATTGGGCTTTTGCGAAGCCTATATGGCGCAAGAAGTCGAAACAACTGGCCTTGTGGATTTAATCGAATTTGCCGCAACAAATAATCAAGAGATTGAATCCAAGTTAAAAATGACCCCGCTAACATGGCTGATCACCCGTATCGGGCATATGTTAAATCGCAATTCAAAATCAGGGTCTCGCAAGAATATTTCCTATCATTATGATTTGGGAAATGACTTTTATGCCCTTTGGCTTGATGACACCATGACCTATTCGTCTGCGGTCTATGAAAGCGAGGCAACCTCTTTATCAGATGCGCAAAAAATGAAATATCGCAAGCTAGCTGAAATGGCAGAATTACAAGCTGGTGACCATGTGCTTGAAATTGGCTGTGGCTGGGGCGGCTTTGCAGAATTTGCAGCCTCTGAATATGATGTGACATTAACCTGTATCACCATTTCACAAGAACAATATGATTTTGCCAAAGCGCGCATCGAAAAAGCAGGGCTATCAGATCGTGTGGAAATCGTCATCACCGATTACCGTGATTTGAAATCGCAAAGCTTTGATAAGGTCGTCTCAATCGAAATGTTCGAAGCGGTTGGCATGGCTTATTGGCCAACCTATTTCAACAAAGTATCAGACGTGCTTCGCACAGGTGGCAAAGCCGCATTACAAGTCATCACCATTGATCACAAAGAATTTGAAAGCTATTGCCAAACACCTGATTTCATCCAGAAATATATTTTCCCAGGCGGCATGTTGCCCTCGATGGAAGCCATTGAAGATCCCATCAAAAAATCTGGCATGCGCTTGGCCAAAAGCCATGGTTACGGATTACATTATGCAAGAACACTTGATGAATGGCGGCAAAAATTTGTGGAACAATGGCCAAAAATCGAATCTCAAGCAGGGTTTGATATCACTTTCAAACGCATGTGGGAGCTCTATCTTGCCTATTGTGAAGGGGGATTTAAAACAGGCATGATTGATGTCAAACAAATGACCTTGGTCAAAGATTAAGCCACAATACCCTCTTAGAATTGCCTGAAATCTCAACAGGTGGAAAAGAAATTACGGCAATGATCCATCCCCTATGCTGCGGCGTAACTAAGGCATAGAAACAAAAATCGACCGGCTTGATTTTTTTTAAGGGGGTGAGATGCATGTCACAAAACACATCTAACACCATACCAGCGAAATTCGTGCCAGAAGATTTTTTTTCTGGTCGTTTAAAAGCCAGCGGCATGTTTATTGACCGCTTTGGCAATATCCAAAAGCGGTTCTCTGCCGATGTGGAATGCCAACCAGAAAATGATGGCTTTATCTTAAATGAAAATTTCATCTTTGATGATGGCAAAACCGAACAACGCATTTGGCATATCAGTCGGTCATCTGACAGCAACTACATTGGCAAAACAGATGATGTCAGAGATATCGCCAAAGGCCATTTAACAGATATTGGCTTATTATGGCGCTATGATTTTTATCTTGAGCTATTTGGCAGACGTGTCTTGGTAAATTTCAATGATAAAATGATTATGCAATCCAAAGATGTTGTATTAAATCACGCAACCATCACCAAATTCGGCTTAAAATTAGGCGAATTATTCATCAGCTTTCATAAAAATGATGAGGCCCCAGCCTCAATGCGCAAACAAGCGTGATAGCCGTCTGGTCACCCAGCCCACATAAGGCAAATGCCCCAAAAGCTGGCTTGCACTATCCCAATGATCGTGATGGCATATCACCTTACCAGCACCATCAAAGCGGATTTCGCTCATCCCCAAAATATCAAAAGGCATTTGCGGCGCGGCATTCACAATCCCTGTCATCCGCCATTTCATATAGGATGCGTCCTGTGATGAAGCCACATCCAATACCGCAAAAGCAGGGTTGGTCATTTGCTCAAACATCTTATGAAACACAGCCACCATCTTATCTGGCCCATGTAATTTATTGAACGGGTCGATAAAGACAATATCATCAGCCAATAAAGCACGTAATTCGTCTAAATTATCAGGGGCAATGCGTTCAAAATAAGACGCATATATAAGGGCGTTATCATGAAAGGACATAGGAGTAATCTTCCTTATTCATCACCTAGGATCTTTTTGCAGGGTATCTTCTAGCGGGTGATTTTTTTCACAATGTTGAAATAGGTGTCATTTGGCAACCATTTTAGCCATTTCATCTTTCTGGCAAAGGATTTGGGAAAGGCAATTTCAAATTTATCTTGCCCAAGCCCCTGAATAATTTGGCGTGCCGCCTCTTCGCTTGAAATAATATCTGGCATAGCGAAATCATTCACCGCTGTGGCTTCTGTTTCCACAAAGCCAGGACAGATAATCTGGATTTTAACACCGCTTCCCTGCAAATCAAAGCGCAAGGCTTCCCCTAGATTAATCAAAGCTGCCTTGGTTGGCCCATAAGCCGCAGAACGCGGCAAGCCGCGATAACCAGCCACAGATGCCATCAAAGCGATATGCCCCCTACCAGTGGCTTGCATCGCTGGCAGGATGGCTGCCAGTCCATTTACCACACCCATATAATTCACCGCCATATGCTGGGCAAAATCAGACACCGCAATCTCATTGGCAGGCGATGGGATATATAGCCCTGCATTGGGGATAAAAACATCAATTGCACCATGGTGGGCTTGTGCCTTTTTGACAGCATCTGTCATCTGCGCTTCATCTGTCACATCACCTGTCACAGCATAAAAATCATCAAAACGGTCTGACAAGGTGGCCAGACGATCCCCACGTCTTGCCATGCCAGAAACGTTATGACCTGCTTGCACAAGCTGTTCTGTCAAAGCAAGGCCAATGCCTGAACTAACCCCTGTGATGAAATAATGCTGCCTATTTGCCATAATATCTGGGGTCCTCAGCCTTTGGTACGAAGCGATTTACGCCCACCATCTACAGGGATGACTGCCCCCGTGATCCATCCCGATTTTGTGCCATCCATCAATAGGGATGCCAGATGGGCAAAATCTTGCCCCTGGCCCAAACGGCGCACAGGATGGGCTTGTGCGATGCCTTTTGCCATAACCTCATTATTCAATAGCGGTTGTGCCATTTTCGAATAGGTCAAAGAGGGCGCAATCACATTCACGCGGATATCAGGTGCCAATTCTGTTGCCAATGCCAATGCCAGCCCTTCGACCCCTGCCTTTGCCGCGCCAATGGCACCATGCGCAGAAAAGCCTTGCGAGGCTGCTACAGAGCTAAAGAGCAATACAGACCCCTCACCTTCTTTCAGGCTCGCGCTGGCTTGCTTAATTGCCAATGCCGCTGCTGTGACATTCAAATGAAAGGTTTGTGAAAAATCATCAGATGATAATTTGCTTAATGGCTTTAGCAAAATTGACCCCACTGCCCAGATCAGACCTGTGATCGGCCCAGATTGTTCGGCATAGGCCACCGCATTGGCGAGTGATGCGTCATCAAACGCATCAAAAGTGCAAGTGCGGGACTGGCCACAGTCTTGTGCCAATTGGTCCAATTCTGATTGATCTCGCCCTGCCAGACATAAAGCGGCACCCTCTTTTGATAATTGCTTTGCAATGGCTTTGCCAATGGCACCAGTTGCGCCAAAAATAAGGATATTTTGCATTTAATTTTTCCTATTGAAAAACGAAAGATCCGTTATTTTGTGCCGCATCTATACCGCCTTGATCCTGTCAAAATGCGTTCACAAAAATCGTGCGTATTTTATCAAAAAAGGATTTGTGATATTTGATAATTATTACGAGATGAGGGCGCGAACAGATCAGCGCTTCCCTCTAATGATACGGAGCATTAGCCATGTATTTTAAAGCAGGATGCCACAAACAAGCTGGCTTAACCTATTCCCCTTTTAAGGCCTTAATTGCACCGCGGCCCATCGGTTGGATTTCAACCTGTGATGATAAAGGCAATGCCAATCTTGCCCCTTACAGCTTTTTCAATGCGGTATCTGAAATTCCCCCTATGGTGATGTTTGTATCAGCACCAGACGCTAGAAAAGACGCAACAGATGATAACAGGGACAACACCTCATCAGCCCCTAGCCCCTATCCGCAAGGTCATCACGCCAAGGATTCATTGGCCAATATCAGGCAAACAGAAGAATTCGCTGTTAATATTGTTGGCCAAGATCAGATGATGGCCATGGTCGACAGCTCAGCGATGATGGCATCAGATCAAGATGAATTTGACACTGCCAATTTGACCAAGATACCAGCCACTGATATTTCAGTGCCGCTTGTCAAACAAGCCCCTGCCCATTTGGAATGCCGCCTTCATGATTTGATTAATTTGCCTGGCACAAATGACCGACCAGGCTGTGTGATGGTGATTGGTTCTGTCATCTCACTTCATATTGATGACAAACATATTAAGGACGGCAAGGTCGATGTCACAAGCTATCGGCCTGTCTCGCGTCTTGGTTATAAGGATTACAGCATTATTGATCAGCTTCAGACCATTGAGGCTGGCCTAAAATCCACCTAAAGCACCCTGTTAATTGACAACACAATTGCGCACTTTCACATCCACATAGCCACGCAAATCAGATTTTGTGAATTTCAATTCTAACATCCAATCTTGCGCGGCTTGCACCACGGTAAATGGCAAGGTGTGATCACTGATTGTCTGGCCACCCAAAAAAGATTGTCTGACGGTGATGGGCTGCAAGGGGTCAAACCACGGATTGGCTTTATTGCCATTGGGGTTTAACTGGCCTTCGACATAAAGCCGCAATCCGCCATCAAATAAGCTCTGTTTTGATTCTGCTGTGGCATATAAATCTGTGGCAACAGCAAGCGCCCCTTCATGAACAAGGCGGCAATTTGACGGCACGCCCACCTCTTGCAAGGCTGCATAAATTTGTTCAACCGCTGTGCCATTGGCGATTTGCGCCTTTAACAAATTGGCGAATTTTCCTGAATTTTTATCCGTTAAAGCAGAAGCGGTGATTTGCGCTTTGGCCTCGACCAGCTCAGTCTGCAACTTATCCACTTTTGAATTTAAGATTTGAATTTCACGATCACTCTCAAAAATGGCCAAATTGGAATCTGCCTGAAGCCGCTTTTGTTCTGCTGTGCCCCATAACCAGCCAAGCCATGCCACCAAAAAAATCACAGCGATGCGAAATAAAAACGAGACAGAATAACGCATTTCGCGTCGTCTATATTTTTCTCTGGTCTGAAAAAAATCCATCACTCGTCCCACTTATGATATGATGCAAGGTTTTGAAAATTACTCTTGGATTTGTTAATACATGAAGCTAGCAAAAAATGCCACTTCTCAAAAAGGCAGTTTCGATGACACGCGATAAAAAATCCCCTTATCAGGCAGATGGCGTCCGCGCATGGCAAAGAATGCTATCTGGCAGACGCTTGGATATCTTAACACCAAGCCCAATGGATATTGAGATCACAGATATTGCACATGGGTTGGCGCGTGTTGCCAGATGGAATGGGCAAACCAAAGGTAAATATGGCTATTCTGTTGCCCAACATAGCGTACTTGTCGAACGGCTTGTGCAAACCAATGCCCCCCAGCTTGACCAGAAATGGCGGCTTGCCTCATTGCTTCATGATGCCCCTGAATATGTCATTGGGGATATGATCACGCCATTTAAAGCGGCCTTGGGGGCACGTTATAAGGACATTGAAACCGCGCTTGAAGAAGCCATTCATCTGCGCTTTGGACTGCCCGCAAAATTACCAGCCTATGTGGTCACCATCATCAAACGTGCAGACCGCATGGCAGCTTGGCTTGAAGCCACGCAACTGGCAGGGTTTTCTGCTGACGAGGCAAAAAAATTATTTCCGCAACCACGCGGTCTGCCAGCCACCATGAAATTGGTGCCACAATCACCAGAAAAAGCCGCAGAAATCTATCTGCGGCGTTATCATATTTTATCAGGCGTAAACACGAAGTAAGCGCTCAAATCGCCAGCCCTTTGTGATTAATAGGGTTTTGCCTTCCCCTTTAGCCTTGCGGCTTTAGGGATGCGATTGGCGCGCGCGATGGCATATCAGGGGCTGCGATCACCTCTTCTGCATCAGCAGCTTCAGCTTTATTCTTTGAAAATAAGCCTTTTTTTGCTTCTTTTTGCGCCTTTGGCTCTTTTGGGGCCTCAACCAATAACTCAGGGTCAATCGCAACAGAGTTCAATAACCCCAAGGCACGTTGCATTAATGTCAATGATTCATCAAGCATGGCAATTGACTTTGCTGTATGCGCATCTTTGATTTTGTCATTTTTTTCTGACAATTCCCATGCCAGATTATTCACCTGATCTGAAATACGTACCAGCTTGGCTTTACCACGCTTTCTGATATTCCGAACATTCGCAATGGCTTTACTCATTCGTCATCTCCCTAGAGCCGCTTTTCGCTGCTTTAATTATAAGTTAAAACTTAAATAAAGCAATCATTGCACGCTTTTTCATGATCTTGGCAAAAGAAAAGATGAAATTGCCATTGCATGTTCAGATTGATTTGGGTATTGATCACCAAGTATCAAGGCGCATGGCCCTGATATGTGCGGGCGTGATGGAATGGTAGACATAACGGACTTAAAATCCGTGGGCCTTAGGCCGTGGGGGTTCAAGTCCCCCCGCCCGTACCATTTCTTTAAAATTGGGCTTTATAATCCAATCACAGGATATGATCAGGTCCCTTTTTAAACCAGACCCTTTTACCCATAGAAGGGGCGTGGCTATGTTTTTCCTGCCGCTTTTCGACAACAACCCCACCAATCGCCGTCCACTTATCAGCTGGATAATTATTGCGACATGTATCGCGGTCTATTTGTGGCAAACAGGGCTTGGCCCCCGCGCAGAATTCCAAATCATTGTGCTTTTTGGTGTTGTGCCAGCAAGATTATTCAGTGAATGGGATATTTTCAGCATAATCTCATCTATGTTTTTGCATGGTGGCTGGATGCATCTGGCATCGAATATGCTCTATCTTTGGATTTTTGGAGATAATGTTGAAGAGGCGATGGGAACCGTTCGCTTTTTGCTGTTCTATCTGATTTGCGGTGCCACCGCCGCCCTTGCCCAAGCGCTCATCGACCCCACATCACCGATCCCATTAATTGGCGCATCTGGCGGGATTGCTGGCATCTTAGGAGCCTATATCCTGTTATATCCAAGGGCGGTTGTGCGCGTATTTATGTGGATTATCATTTTTGCGCGGCTGATTAATGTGCCAGCTTGGGTGGTGCTTGGTTTTTGGATTGGCGGACAATTCCTAGCCGTGCCAGCCGCCTTATCAGCCACAGGGGGCGGTGTTGCTTATTTCGCCCATATTGGCGGTTTTATTGCAGGCATGGCACTGGTCAGCTTTTTTAAACGCCGAGATGTGCCACTATTTGCGCAAGCCAAGCAACCACAACCCCAATGGCAGATCACAAAAACCACGCAATTACGCGGCGATATATCAAAACGCTATGTACTTGAAAAACAGGGAAAAAGCGGATCAGTGCCATCCTTTAAAAGACGCCAAAAAGGTCCCTGGGATAATTAATAAAGCGGGATCAATAAAGCAGGATTTTAACTTCTGTCTTGTCCTTCTTGCAGGATTTCGGCTTCATAGCCTGCCTTGATCACAGCGGCGCATAAGCTTTGTGCTGCGGCCTTCATATCCTCTTTGTTTTTGGATGATACCACCACAGCGGTGCCAAATTGCCCTGGTTTAAACCAAGGGTAGGATCCGACAGATAGGCCTTCATAGGCACCTGCTACCTCTTCTAGGATGGTGGCAATGGTGCCTTCACCAATGGCGCATTGAACGGTTAAGCGGTGACGTTGGCTGCCACCTTCTAGCTGGTCTTTTAAGCCTTCAAACATTGATTGCAAAATCGGTGGCACACCTGCCATTACATAGACATTTTTAATGTGAAACCCTGGTGCGGCACTGGCAGGATTGTCAATCAAATCAGCACCTTCGGGGATATCCGCCATTTTTTGTCTGGCTTCATTAAAGGGAATATCCGTATTTTCATAATGCGCTAGCAGGCGGCGAACCGCTTCTGGATGGCGAATAACAGCGCGATCAAAGGCTTTGGCAATGCTGGCAGTTGTGATGTCATCATGTGTTGGCCCAATCCCACCAGAGGTAAAGACATAATCATAGGCATCTGACATTTCCAAAACCGTTTTGATGATGGTGCTTTCCACATCAGCGATGATCCGCGCTTCTATAAGATCGATACCAAGCGCGGTTAATTCTTGGGCAAGCCAGCCAATATTTTTATCTTTTGTGCGTCCAGATAATATTTCATCACCAATCACGATAATGGCGGCAGTTTTCGTAACCATAATCTTAATCTTTTCCTATTTTCGCTTGCTCATAATTTTCTTGCATGGCCGTTTGCTGACAGGCATGTGATTTGACAATCAAAGCCCTTTTGCTGTTTATATAGCCGCAGAACAGCCCAAGAGAAGATGGAAGTTAAAATTAATGCGTGAAGAACAAGTGATTTTACATGGTCCTGAAGGGTTTGCTGGCATGCGCAAAGCTGGCAAACTTGCCGCTGAGGTTCTTGATATGATCACAGACCATGTACGCGCTGGTATCACCACCGAAGCGCTCGATCAGTTATGCCATGATTACATCATTGCTGCAGGCGCCCGCCCTGCCCCTTTAAATTATAAAGGCTTTCCCAAATCCACATGTATTTCGTTGAACCATGTGATTTGTCACGGCATCCCAGGCCCAAAAAAGCTGGTGGATGGCGATATATTGAATATTGATGTGACTGTGATCCTAGATGGTTGGTATGGTGATACAAGCCGCATGTATTGGGTTGGCAAACCATCTGTCAAAGCACGCAATCTGATCACTGTTACCTATGATTGCTTGATGCGGTCGATTGAAATTTGCAAGCCTGGGGTGACGCTTGGCGATATTGGTCATGCCATTCAATCTCATGCAGAATCACATCGTTTTTCTGTGGTGCGTGATTTCACAGGCCATGGGCTTGGCCGCGTTTTTCATACCGCACCTACTGTTTTGCATTATGGCAAACCAGGCAAAGGTCTTGTGCTTGAAGCTGGCATGATTTTCACGATTGAGCCGATGATTAATGCTGGCAAATATGACATGAAAATCTTAGGCGACGGTTGGACCGCTGTGACCAAAGATAAAAGCCTATCAGCCCAATTTGAACATTCGATTGGGATCACTGAAACAGGCTATGAGATTTTCACAAGCTCGCCGAAAGGTTGGACATTACCGCCCTACAGCTAGGTGCGATCTTGCCACATGATCCTGATTTGGCATTCATAAACTCTTAACCATCACATGCTATTGTCACAGATTACCCCCTATTGTGGAGAGGCAATCGATGGGCAAGTCGAAAAAGCAAGATGAAAAACAGCAAGATATGCATACTGGTCACAGGGCCCGTATGTATGACAAATTTGATCAAAAAGGCCAGCAGAGCCTGACAGATCAAGAGTTATTTGAAATGCTGCTTTTTGCGGTTCAGTCCAGAATTGACACGAAACCTGTGGTGAAAGATGCTTTTAAAGAATTTAAATCTCTTGCCACGATTTTCTCTGCTTCACAAAAACAATTGCAACAAATTAAGGGGATTGGTCCAGAGACAGCGCGTTACCTAAAGCTAATCCATTCCTTATTTGATCGGTTGAGCTTTGAAGCTGTCACCTCACAGGATGTGATTTCTAATTGGCGGGATTTAGAATATTTTTGTGTGCAAAAATTATCACATCACCAAGTTGAAGCCTTTTTGATGATCATGCTTGATAATCAAAATAAGGTAATCAATTTTGTCACACTTGGTGAGGGCACCATAAACCAGATGGTCATCTATCCAAGAGAGGTTTTGAAAAAAGCATTAGAATATAATGCTGTATCAGTCATCATCGTTCACAATCACCCAAGCGGCGATCCTCGCCCAAGCAAAGAAGATATCACCTCAACCAATTCTTTGAAAAAGAGTTTGGCCACAACAGGAATCCATCTTCTTGATCATCTGATTATCGCTGGCAGTCACTGTATTAGCCTGAAAAATCAGGGGCTTATTGACCCTTAACTTATCCTTGGACCTGATCTTATTGGGGCCTAATCTTATTGGGGCCTAATCTTTTTTGGATTTTTGGCTTGCCTTATCAATTTGATATTTGATCTCATCTGTCGCATTGCGTGACAATTCCCCTGCCCGTCTTGCGCCTTTCAGCAAAGCAGGCTTTGCTTTTTCAGCAGCCTTATTTGCCAATTTTCCAGCCTCAGCTTGCAGTTTTGGGTTTTGTGCCACACGCCAAGCCAGTGACAACAACAATCTTCGTATCATCTAAAGGCTCCTGTTAAGCTTACCGTTATTATCGCTTAGATTTTTACACATGATAGGGCATATTATACCGAGATAGCGTGATCTTCATACTAGCCTTTTTCTGCATTAAATGATATACCCGACACCATAATTTAATTTCTGACACAAAGGACGTATCGTCAATGATTCCGCGCTATGCTCGCGAGGAAATGACCGCTTTATGGTCTCCTTCCACAAAATTCCAAATCTGGTTTGAAATCGAAGCCCATGCCTGTGATGCGCAAGCCGCATTAGGCGTCATCCCCAAAGAAGCGGCAAAGGCTGTATGGGAGCGCGGCCAGTTTGATGTTGATCGCATTGATGAAATTGAGCGTGAAACAAAACATGATGTGATCGCCTTTTTGACGAATCTGGCAGAATATGTTGGCCCAGAGGCGCGCTTTGTTCACCAAGGCATGACTTCATCAGATGTGCTAGACACAACTTTGGCTGTCCAGCTTACCAGAGCATCAGATATTTTAATGGGCGGTTTGGACAGGCTTTGTGATGCGCTGAAAAAACGCGCTTATGAATTTAAAACAACCCCAACCATTGGCAGATCGCATGGCATTCATGCAGAACCTACCTCTTTTGGCCTGAAATTAGCAGGCCATTATGCCGAGATGGACAGATGCCGCGCGCGCCTTGCCGCGGCACGTGCCGAAATTGCCACCTGTGCGATTTCAGGTGCGGTTGGAACTTTTGCCCATATTGACCCATCCGTTGAAGCGCATGTCGCAGATCAAATGGGGCTGGCCATTGAACCTGTCTCAACCCAAGTCATCCCGCGTGATCGCCATGCGATGTTCTTTGCCACTTTGGGTGTCATTGCCTCTTCGGTCGAACGGCTCGCAACTGAAGTCCGTCATTTGCAACGAACCGAAGTGCGTGAAGCAGAAGAATTTTTCTCTTCAGGTCAAAAAGGCTCTTCGGCCATGCCACATAAACGCAACCCTGTTTTGACGGAAAATTTAACAGGCCTTGCACGCATTGTCAGAGCCGCTGTGACACCTGCGATGGAAAATGTGACATTGTGGCATGAAAGAGATATCTCGCATTCCTCTGTGGAACGCATGTTCGGCCCAGATGCCACCATCACCCTTGATTTTGCGCTTCACCGCGCGGCCAATGTGATTGAAAATCTGTTGGTCTATCCTGAAAAAATGCAAGCCAATTTGGATGCGCTTGGTGGTTTGGTCCATTCTCAGCAAGTTCTTTTGGCCCTAACCCAAAAAGGGGCAAGTCGTGAAGACAGCTATAAGATGGTGCAACGCAACGCCATGGATGTCTGGGCTGGCAATGGCAATTATCTAGATTTGCTGAAAGCTGACCAAGATGTTGGCACTTATCTTTCAGATGCTGAAATTGAAGCCTTGTTTGATATTGACCAGCATTTCAAACATATCGACACTGTTTTCGAACGTGTCTTTGGCAAAGCCAGTTAAGGAGCCTTATAATGTCGCGTTCTATGTTGTATGAAGGCAAAGCAAAAATCCTTTATGAAGGCCCAGACGCTGGCACCATCATTCAATATTTCAAAGATGACGCCACAGCCTATAACGCCCAAAAGAAAGACAGCATCTCGCAAAAAGGGGTGTTGAATAATCTGATCAGTGCGCATTTATTGCCTGCCCTTGGGGCGATTGGCGTCCCGCATCATTTCATTGAAAAGCTGAACCTTCGTGAACAGCTTGTCAAACAAGTGGAAATTGTGCCGATTGAAGTGATCGTCCGCAATGTCGCCGCAGGGTCAATTTGCAAAAGACTGGGCCTTGAAGAAGGTGAAGCCCTGCCTTATCCGCTGATTGAATTTTGCATCAAAGATGATGCGCTTGGCGATCCTGTAGTGGCGCGTGAACATATCACCCTTCTTGGGCTGGCAGATGATGATGAACTTGATGAAATTGTTCACTTAACCGAAAAAGTAAATCATTTCCTGACAGGTTTGTTTTTTGCCATTGGCGTTCGTCTGATTGATTTCAAATTGGAATTTGGTCGTCTGGCAGATGAAGACGGTTATCAAATCATCCTCGCAGATGAAATCAGCCCTGATAATTGCCGCCTGTGGGATGCAAAAACAAATGAGAAAATGGATAAGGACCGCTTTAGACGTGACTTAGGCGGGCTGGTTGAGGCCTATAGCGAAATTGCAAGACGCCTTGGCCTTGAGATCACATTTGAAACCGAAAACCAATAACGCAAAATCATGAAAGCGCAAACAGCAGATACTGCATATGGGGAACAAATAAATGAAAGTTACCGTTAACATATCTTTAAAAGAAGGCGTCCTAGACCCGCAAGGGCGTGCCGTTGAACGCTCGCTTGCCTCTATTGGTTACACCGAAGCTAGCAATGTGCGCATTGGCAAGCAAATCACGCTTGATATTGACACAGATGATGCGGCAAGAGCCCATCAAAGAGTGGCCAAAATGTGCGAGCAAATCTTGGCAAATACCGTGATCGAAGATTACGAAATTACGGTTGAAGAAGACCAATGAGAGTAGCGGTTATTATATTTCCAGGTTCCAATTGCGACCGCGATATGATGGTGGCAGTTGAACGCATCACGGGCCGCCGCCCCAAAATGGTATGGCATAAAGAAACAGGGCTTGATGCTTGTGATCTTGTGATTGTACCAGGTGGCTTTTCTTTTGGTGATTATTTGCGGTGCGGCGCGCTTGCCGCACGCTCTCCGATTATGGAAGCTGTGCTTGATCATGCCAGCCGCGGCGGCGCGATCCTTGGCGTCTGTAATGGGTTCCAAATCTTGCTTGAAACAGGCCTTTTGCCTGGCACATTGGTGAAAAATAGCGGTCTGAAATTCATCTGCCGCAAGACCACCTTAACAGTGCAAGAAACCATTGAATCGCCCTTCACATCTGGCCTAACCGCAGGGTCACATTTGGCCATTCCTGTGGCGCATAATGAAGGTAATTATTTTGCAGATGACGACACATTGGCGAGCCTAAAGGATAATGGTCAAATCGCGTTGACCTATACAGATGGCCCTGCCTTTGGTCCTTATAATCCAAATGGGTCATCAGCTGATATTGCAGGCATCTTATCATCAAATGGCCGCATTATGGGCATGATGCCGCATCCAGAACGTGCCGCTGATCCTGATATTGGTGACACAGATGGCCTGACCTTCCTTACCCAAGCTTTACAGATGGTGGCAGCATGATGACCGAGCCGATTATGACTTTTGAAGATGCCGCCGCAATGGGGCTATCATCTGATGAATGGGATCTGATTCAAAAACGCCTTGGCCGTGTGCCAAATATGTGTGAATTAGGCATTTTTTCAGCAATGTGGTCAGAACATTGCTCTTATAAATCCTCGAAAAAATGGCTGAAAACCCTGCCAACAGAGGCCGCACATGTTATTCAAGGCCCTGGTGAAAATGCGGGCGTCATTGATATTGGTGATGGCAAAGCGATTATCTTTAAAATCGAAAGCCACAACCACCCATCTTTCATTGAACCCTATCAAGGGGCTGCCACAGGGGTTGGCGGGATCTTGCGCGATGTTTTCACAATGGGGGCGCGTCCTATCGCATTGATGAATGCCCTTCGTTTTGGCGAAGCAGATCATGAAAAAACATCTCATTTATTGAATGGGGTTGTGGCTGGTATTGGCGGCTATGGCAATTGTATTGGGATCCCGACCGTTGGTGGTGAAACCAATTTCCACAAATCTTATAATGGCAATATTTTGGTCAATGCGATGGCCATTGGTCTAGCCGATAATGACAAGATTTTTTATTCTGCGGCAACAGGTGCTGGCAACCCCGTAATTTATGTTGGTGCCAAAACAGGCCGTGATGGCATTCATGGCGCAACCATGGCATCTGCAGAATTTTCAGAAGAAACAGAATCAAAACGCCCCACAGTTCAAGTCGGTGATCCTTTCACTGGCAAATTATTAATGGAAGCCTGTCTTGAATTAATGGCGGCTAATGCGGTGCTATCGATCCAAGATATGGGCGCAGCTGGCCTGACCTCTTCTTCGGTTGAGATGGCATCAAAAGGCGGCCTAGGCATGGAAATGGATCTTGATTTGGTACCTGTGCGTGAAGAGCGCATGACCGCCTATGAAATCATGTTATCTGAAAGCCAAGAACGTATGTTGATGGTCATCGACCCTGCCCAAACAGAAACAGCACGTGCGATTTTTGAAAAATGGGATTTGGACTTCATGCCAATTGGCGCGGTCACTGATACAGGCCGTTTGGTGCTGAAAAAAGATGGCGAGATTGCTTGTGATATTCCCATTGATCCGCTTGTGGATGATGCCCCTGAATATGACAGACCGCATCAGGCCGCCCCATCCCTACCCGAATTACACGCCTCAGATGTCACAACAGATAAAGATGTTGCCACCTTGTTAAAAGAGATGATGGCAAGCCCCGAACTGGCATCACGGCGTTGGATTTATGAACAATATGACAGTGATGTCATGGCAGATACTTTCGCCGCATCTGGCGGTGATGCTGCGCTTGTTCGCATTCATGGGTCACAAAAGGGCCTTGCGATTTCAACAGATTGTACACCGCGCTATGTCTATGCTGATGCGTTTGAAGGTGGCAAACAGGCCGTGGCAGAATCCTATCGTAATCTTTGTGCGATTGGGGCGACTCCCTTGGCTGTGACCAATAATTTGAATTTTGGCAACCCAGAACGCCCTGAAATTATGGCGCAAATTGTTGGCTCTGTGAAAGGCATGGGCGAGGCGTGCTCTTATCTTGGTACGCCTGTGGTATCTGGCAATGTCTCGCTTTATAACGAAACAGATGGGGTGGCCATTCACCCCTGCCCTGTGATTGGCATGGTTGGCACCATTGACGATGTCAAAAACGCTGTCACAACCTGTCCAACCAGAGTGGGCCAGACCATCTTTGTCATCGGTCAAGATCACGCTGAAAATGGATGGCTTGGCGCGTCTTTATTGGCAGAACATCTTGCTATGGCAGATCGCTATGCCCCGCCTGCGGTTGATTTGGCAAAAGAAAAAGCCCATGGCCACTTTGTGGCAGAACAAGCGCGCGCAGGCGTGATTTCATCAGCCCATGACATCTCAGATGGCGGCATGATTGTCAGCCTGACTGAAATGCTACTTGGCACAAAATTTGGTGCGGCACTTGACCTTGGCAATGCAAGCCAAGATTTGTCAGCCCTATTTGGCGAGGCCCAAGCACGCTATGTGGTTTGTGTTGATGACGCCGCGGTGTTACGCAACGCAGCAGATACAGCAGGTGTCCCTGTGCAAGAAATTGGACGCATCACAGATACCAACAGCTTGCAAATTGATGATGATATCACCATATCATTAACAGAGCTATTTGATTTGCATGAGGCCACTGTGCCGCATATTGCAAACCGATAATTGGCATAACATAACAGGAGCAACATCATGGCAATGGAAGCACATGTCATCGAACAATTGATCCGAGATGCCTTTCCTGACGCGCATATCCAAATCGAAGATTTGCGCGGTGATGGCGATCATTACGGGTGCCTCGTTGAAACGGTAGCCTTTGAAGGCAAGAACCGTGTGCAACAGCATCAAATGGTCTATAAAGCACTTGGCGGTCGCATGGGTGGTGAATTACATGCCTTAGCCCTGCAAACCAGAGTGCCAAAAAAAGATGAAACGTAAGGCAGCGTTCCTAAGCACGGCTTGAAACGCGCAATCATAATTACAAATTTAAAAGAGGCAAATCATGTCACAAACTGCGGTTCACGAACAGATTGAAGCAGAAATCAAATCACAAGATGTGGTGCTTTTCATGAAAGGCACACCTGTCTTCCCACAATGTGGCTTTTCTGCTGCGGTTGTTGGGGTATTGTCACATGTTGGGGTGCAATTTAAAGGCATTAATGTGCTAGATGATGACGCCATCCGCCAAGGCATCAAAGATTATTCAGATTGGCCTACCATCCCACAATTATATGTCAAAGGCGAATTTGTGGGCGGTTGTGATATCATCCGTGAAATGTATGAAACAGGCGAATTGATGGAAATGCTGAACACACATGGCATCAATGTCAATCCAAGCGCCTAAAGATCTTCGATATTGAAACTGCGCGTCTCTGTTACCTCAGCGATGCGCAGCTGA
The DNA here is from genome assembly GCA_049889495.1 of Puniceispirillaceae bacterium (SeqCode). Classification (GTDB taxonomy): domain Bacteria; phylum Pseudomonadota; class Alphaproteobacteria; order Puniceispirillales; family Puniceispirillaceae; genus UBA685. Next base: position 74,565 of record JBMHDH010000027.1, read on the forward strand.
AACCAGCTGTAAAATTCTTGTCTGCCAAGCCGTTTGGCAATGACATGCTCGCTATGGCGTCCCCAAGCGGCAATCGCCTCTCTGGTGGTCCAATAAGAAACTGTGATGCCGAGCCCCTCTTCATCTCTGACAGATTCAACGCCCAAAAAGCCAGGCTGTTTTGCGGCCAGCTCTACCATTTTATCTGCCATCATCGGATAAAGGTCATGGCCTTCATCACTGCGCTGATTGGTAAAAATTACGGCAAAATAAGGATCTGGCCAGCCTTTCATTTCCCACCTCTTTTCCCTTTGGCATTTAAAAAAGATAGGCTAGCACAAACCATCTTTAAAAACAAAAATGGCACCAAAAAGGTGCCATTTCTTAATTCTTCTATTGTCTTGCCTGATACGCAATCAGGCAAAAGATTAACGTGAATAATATTCCACAACCAGATTTGGTTCCATCTGTACAGGGTAAGGCACTTCGTCAAGTGTCGGTACGCGCACAAACTTTACAGTCATTTTGTCGTGATCAGCTTCGATATATTCAGGCACATCACGTTCTGTTGATGCCACACCTTCCATAACGGCTGGGATTGTCTTTGATGACTCTTTCAGCTGAAGAACATCACCAACTTTCAACATCACAGAACCAATGTTGCAACGCTTGCCATTCAAAGTGATATGACCATGGTTGATCAATTGGCGTGCCGCAAACACTGTTGGGGCAATCTTTGAACGATAGAGAACCGCATCAAGACGTGTTTCAAGAATACCGATCAAATTCTGACCTGTATCACCACGACGACGCACAGCTTCCGCATAGTAACGCTTGAACTGCTTTTCGCCGATATTACCGTAATAGCCTTTCAGCTTCTGCTTCGCCATCAACTGAACACCGAAATCTGTCGGCTTCTTGCGGCGCTGCCCGTGCTGACCAGGGGCGTAATCGCGGTTATTAAGAGGAGATTTTGCGCGACCCCAAAGGTTGACACCCAAACGGCGGTCGATTTTATGTTTTGCGCTATGGCGCTTATGGTCTGTCTTAGGAGCCATGGTATTTTCCTTTTTATTTTTGCCCCGGTAGTGCCTTATGGCCGGGAACGATACCCTTATGATATCGCACCACTTTCCCAGGAATGACGGGACCATACTCTATTTTTACCAAAAGTCAAGCATAGCCCTATAAATTTGGGCAATAAAGGCAGCATTTCACCTGATTAATCGCGGCCAAATAAGGATAAAATCCCTTGCCATGTTCGTAATTCTTGTTTGGTCGGCGCCGCTCTGGTGAAAAAGGACCGTAAATTGCGCTTTACCACAGGTGCCATTTCTTTGGTGGCGAAAAAGCCGCGCTGATCCAAAATCCCTTCGAGCCGCGCAAAAAAGAAATCACGCTCTTTGATCGATGCCAATTCTGGCCAATGATCATCTTGGGGATTATGGTCTTGTTGCGGGCGTGATGCGTATAGCGCGGCCATACGCCATTCCCATGTCATCATCAACACCGCTTGTGCCAGATTCAAGCTTGAAAATTCAGGATTTAAATCAGCTGATACAATATAATCAGCCATCACCGCTTCATCATTATCCATACCAGAGCGTTCAGCCCCAAACAGATAGGCAATGCGCCGCCCCTCTTCTTGTGGCTTTTGTACGGTCATTTCAGCGGCTTGGCGCGGATTGATCACGGGTTTGACCAAATCACGCATCCGCGCTGTTGTCGCAAAAGCAAGCACCACATCTGATAGGGCCGAAGCCACATCTGGGAAAACCGTTACCTGATCAAGAATATCAGTTGCCGAAGATGCCATCGGCGCTGAAGCAGGGTTCGGCCAGCCATCTCGCGGGTTAACAAGCCGCAATTCATGCACGCCGCAATTTTTCATGGCACGCGCACTTGCCCCAATATTCTCACCCATTTGCGGGCGCAACAAAATAATAACGGGGGGCTTTGATAAGGCCACCTTTAGATCATCTGTCATCGTATCAGCGTTCTGTTGTTACAGCGTTAATCACAATGCCAGAGCGATGCAATTTATACCGCATACCATCAGCAAGTGCCATCACAGACGCATCAATGATATTGGTAGAAACACCGCAAGTGCGCCACATATGATTGTCATCATCTTTAAATTCAATCAGCACTCTTGTCACAGCCCCTGTGCCCTCATCACCATTTTGTGGCTCAAGGATACGCACCTTATAATCTGTCAATTCCACCTGAGATAATAACGGATAGGCTTCGATCAAAGCTTTGCGAAGCGCATTATCAACCGCATTCACAGGACCATTGCCAAACCCTACCTCATCTAATGATCGCTCACCCACAACCACAGATGCGGTGGCTTCTGATTCAACAACCAATTCCCCTTTGGCGTTAAAGCGGCGTTCATCTGTTACCCGAAACCGTCCGATGGTGAAATAATCAGGCACTTCACCCAATGCTTGGCGCGCCATTAATTCAAAACTGGCTTCGGCGGAATCAAAAGACCAGCCTTGAAATTCGCGTTCTTTCACTGTGCGGATCAGCGTATCAAGACGTTCGTCAGAGGCGTTAATTTCAATCCCTACCTCTTTAAAACGCGCCAGAATATTGGATTTGCCTGTTTGATCAGAGATCAAGAATTCACGCTGATTGCCCACCTGTTCAGGGGGCACATGTTCATAAGTGCGCGGGTCTTTTTGTGCGGCTGAGGCATGCAAACCGCCCTTATGCGCAAAGGCTGCCTGCCCCACATAAGGAGCATGGGCATTGGGCACACGGTTTAAGCGGTCATCAATCAGGCGTGACAAGGACACCAGCTTTGGCAATTTATCAGCTGGGATATTTGTTTGATACCCTAGCTTTAGCATCAAATTTGGGATGATGGTGATCAAATCGGCATTACCGCAACGCTCACCTAACCCATTAATCGTACCTTGGATTTGACGCGCCCCTGCTTTGACAGCTGCCAGAGAATTGGCAATCGCGGTGCCTGTATCATTATGGCAATGAATGCCAAGATTTACTTCTGGCAAAAAGGCTTTGGTCTCAGACACAATCTCATAGATTTCATCTGGCAAGGTGCCGCCATTGGTATCACATAACACAACCCATTTCGCCCCACCATCATAGGCCGCTTTGACACAAGCCAGCGCAAAATCCTTATTGGCCTTAAACCCATCAAAGAAATGTTCACAATCAAACATAGGCTCGCGGCCTTTTTCGGCTGCCGCTGCAATCGATGTTGTGATCATCTCAAGATTATCTTCTAAGGAGATATTCAACGCGGTTGTCACATGAAAGTCCCATGTTTTACCGACCAAACATGTGGCATCTGTCTCAGCATCCAAAACCGCATTTAACCCAGGGTCATTTGCCGCAGAACGCCCCGCGCGTCTGGTCATCCCAAATGCCACGAATTTTGCTTGTGAAAAAGCAGGCGGTGCGCCAAAAAATGCATCATCTGTTGGGTTCGCCCCAGGCCAGCCACCTTCGATATAATCAATGCCAAATTCATCAAGTGCCTTGGCAATCGCAATCTTATCGCCGACGGTGAAATCAATCCCACGCGTCTGGCCGCCATCACGTAATGTTGTATCAAATAGATAAACTCTATCTTGTGTCATCATTAGGCCCCGATTGCTTCGCTTTTTCGTTTAAAACTGCGCTAAGCAGTCATTCATTTGGTTTGTTTTACATAGCTTCGCCAGATTTAGCAAATCAGCGGATTATTATGCCTGTTAAGATTGGCGTTCCCAACTTGTGCCATCTGCCCCATCCAGCAAGATAACGCCGTCTTTTGCCAGCGCATCACGAATGGCATCTGCGGCGGCAAAATCACGGTTGGCTCTGGCTTGTTGGCGCAAGGCAATTTGCGCTTCAATCGCCGCATCGCTTGGCCCTGTGGCATCATTGTGGCCACCACCTTTTGCCCAGCTTTCCTCGCTGTCATTTAACAACCCAACCATCATCGCACTAGCTTTCAGATCTGCGGCTGCCTTTTGATCACCTTGATTGGCTGCTTTTGCCAATTTATGCAGGACAGATAAGGCCAAAGGCGTGTTTAAATCATCTTGTAGAGCTGTTAAAAATTCAGCATGCGGCGCCTCAGAAGGTATCACATCCTCTGCCGCACGATACAAACGATCAAGCGCTTGCTTGGCCTCTGTCACAGCCTTATCAGAATAATCAAGCGGGGCACGATAATGGGCATTTAACAACGCATAACGGATGGCTTCACCACGATGCTTTGATAAGGCGTCATTCACTGTGGTGAAATTCCCCAATGATTTTGACATCTTTTCGCCTTCGACCGTGACATAGCCATTATGCACCCAATAATTGGCCATATGTGTGGTCTCATGCGCACAACAGCTTTGGGCAATTTCATTTTCATGATGGGGAAAAATCAAATCCAGCCCACCTGCATGAATATCAAATGTCTTGCCCAGATATTTGGCTGACATGGCTGAACATTCAATATGCCAGCCTGGTCGGCCTCTGCCCCATGGGCTATCCCATCCTGGCAGATCAGCCATTGATGGCTTCCATAACACAAAATCACCCGCGTCTTTTTTATAAGGTGCCACTTCAACTCTGGCACCAGCGCGCATCATATCAAGCGTGCGCTTTGATAATTGGCCATACGCTTTCATAGACCCAATCGCAAATAGCACATGGCCTTCTGCTTCATAGGCATGGCCTTTGGCGATCAAATTTGTGATCATCTGGATCATATCATCAATATGATGGGTGGCACGTGGTTCAATATCAGGCGCCATGACATACAACTTTTTCGCATCATCATGAAAACAGGCAATGGTATCTTCACATAGCTGGCTGATAGAGATATCCCGATCTGTGGCGCGCATGTTAATTTTATCATCCACATCTGTGATATTGCGCACATAGGTAACGCGCGGATAAAGATGGCGCAACAAACGCACCAACACATCAAACACCACAAGCGGTCTGGCATTGCCAACATGGATCAAATCATAAACGGTTGGCCCACAGGCATAAATCCCAATATGGTCATCCGCAATGGGCACAAAGGGCTCTTTTTGTCTGGTAAGGGTATTATGCAACTTCAATGACATGGCAAACGCCCCTTTTCTTATTGCCCACGCAAGCGCGATATGATGCGCTCTCTTCCCATAAAGGGTAATAAGCCAGCGACTTCAGGGCCTGCCTTACGGCCTGTTAAGGCCAAACGCAACGGCATAAATAAGCCGCGCCCTTTCGCCCCTGTGGCCGCACCAATGGCTTTTGTCCACTCTTTCCAGATATCAGCTGTGATGTCCCCGTCTGGCAAATGGGCTATGGCCGCTTCACAAAGCGCAGCATCTTCGATCACAGGCGTAATATCATTATGGCAAATATCCCACCATTCGCCTGCTTCTGCAACAAAGGACAAATTGCCTCTGACCGCCAGCCAAAAGGCTTCATTATCAATCCCAGAGGCTGATAATTCATCGCGAACAGTATCATAAGGCAAGCTTTGGATAATCTTGGCATTGATCATCGCCAATTCAGCAGGGTCAAATTTTGCTGTGGCACGTCCAAAATGGGAAATATCAAAAGCTGAAATCACCTCTTCCATAGACCCAAAGGCGGTGATGGGTTGCGAGGTCCCGATACGTGATAACAAGCTTGCGACCGCTTCGGGGCGCATGCCATTGCCCCGCAATTCTTCGATTGATAGGCTGCCAAGCCGCTTTGATAAGCCTTCACCATCAGCCCCCGCCAACAAGGCCAAATGCCCCATTTGCGGTGCGCTTGCGCCCAAAGCTTCAAACAGCTGAATTTGGGCCGCAGAATTGGTCACATGATCTTCGCCACGCAAAATCACGGTGATCTGATGATCGATATCATCCACAACAGATGCCAAGGTATAAATCACACGCCCATCTTCACGGATAATCACAGGATCAGACAAAGATGACATATGATAGGCCACATCACCACGCAACAAATCTGTCCATTTCACTTCTTCATCTAGCAACTTAAAGCGGTAATGGGGGCGGCGCCCTTCTGCTTCATAGGCTTGTTTTTGCGCATCCGTCAGCTTTAATGCGGCCCTGTCATAAACAGGGGGCCTGCCTGCATTTAATTGCGCTTTACGTTTTAACGCCAATTCTTCAGCTGTTTCGTAACAGGCATAAGCGCGCCCTGTTTCTAATAAATGGGCTAAGGCGTCATCATAACGCGCCAAGCGATCTGATTGTCTGTCTTCGCAATCCCATTCCATCCCCATCCATTGCAAATCAGCACGAATAGCCGCTTCATAATCAGCCGAAGAACGTTCGGTATCCGTGTCATCAATACGCAACATAAATTGCCCGCCTTGGCGTCTTGCATAAAGATAATTCACAAGCGCAGTGCGCAAATTACCGACATGAAGCTTGCCTGTTGGGCTAGGCGCAAATCTGACTTTTGGGGCTGAATTTGTCACAATGAAAACTCCGATTAACGATATGTCTTTGGCAGAAACCCTGATGTTAAGGGCAAACGCCTGTCACGGCCAAAGGCGCGTGTGGTAATTTTTGGGCCAGGGGCAGATTGAAATCTTTTATATTCTGC
>JBMHDH010000028.1:0-32927 GCA_049889495.1 Puniceispirillaceae bacterium (SeqCode)
TGCAATGGCACGCCCAATGCTTCACAAGCAAAGCTTTGCAACTTCTTACCAAAGACAATCGCATAAGAGCCGCCTGCCTTGATAAATTCCATTTTTTGCGGTGTGAAAGAGGTGGTGATATCAACCAACTCTTCGCTTTCATCTTCGTTCAACAGCTTTTTTGACTTGGTATCAATGGTCAAAACAGTTCCTGTTTCAACAGAGAATTTCTGTACCAAAACAGGGTTGCCATCATTGTTCAAAATCGGCTTACCATTATCATCTAGCTTTTTGACCCAATTCTGCAGATCAATACCGATGCCGCCTGTCACGCCAACAGTGGTCAAGAAAATTGGTGAAATGCCATTTGTCCCAGCCACAATCGGGGCCACATTCACAAATGGCACATACGGGCTGGCTTGTGTGCCTGTCCACAAGGCCACATTATTCACCCCAGACATACGTGATGAGCCAACGCCCATTGTGCCTTTTTCAGCGACCAACATGACACGCTTGCCAGGATGCTGTTTTTGCAATTCCTGAATTTCCTTTTGCGCTTGTTCTGAAATCATGCATTTGCCATGCAATTCACGGTCAGAACGCGAATGGGCTTGGTTACCAGGAGACAGTAAATCCGTTGAAATATCACCTTCTGCCGCAATATAGCTAACGACCTGAATCTTTTCTTCCATATCTGGCAATTTGGTGAAAAATTCAGCCTTCGCATAGCTGTTTAGAATATCTGTTGCAACCGCATTGCCTGCATCATGGGCTGTTTTTAAGCGTGATGTATCTACTTCATATAAAAAGACTTGGGTTTTCAACACATCACCAGCTTGTGTGGCAAGACCCTGATCATCGCCTAAGGCCAAATCAAGAAGCACCGCAACAGATGGGCCGCCTTTCATATGCGATAATAATTCAAAGGCAAAGGAAACAGAAATCTCTGGCACATCTTCTGCGCCTGTGATGATCTCTTTCAAAAAGGCCGCTTTGACAGATGCTGCGCTTGTGGTGCCAGGCAGGGTGTTATAGATGAAATAGCCCAGCGAAGCCTCTCTTTGGGCATTATCGCGGTCTTTAATTTGCGCAATCACTTCACTTAGCAACGCACCATCGTCAATTGGCTTGGCTTTCAGACCTTGCGTTTTACGATTTTCAACTTCTTCAAGATAAGCAGCATATAGGCTCATGATAATCCCCCATTCAGATTACAGGCAGTGTGGCGTGACAGGTGATATCACAATTGCCATTTAAAAAGGGGTTGCGCCTACAAAAGATGCAATAGACTAAAAAAGCACCTTTTTCTTGCATAAATCATGCAAGACCGTCGCACTTCCACAATTCAAAAGCAGAAACGCATCTCACCAGTTACATCACCAGAATTTAGACGTGGCCAGATTGAGGAGCGCCAACAACTGGTCGCGCGTAGTATAACGAAACCGCCACCAATAATCCAGTTTTTTATCATTAAGCGAAATTCTGAGAGAAAGCCGATCAGATCAAGCGATAACGCTTAACAGATTATCAGTTTCTTCGTATAACTGACCATTATGACATCACAGCCCGCCTTATTATCTTGCGATGCGATCACAGCGATGCGCGCAGGCAAACATTTGACGAAACCTGTTACCTTTCAGGTGCAAGCGCATAGCTATGTGCAATTGCGCGGGCCAAATGGTGTTGGCAAATCAACCTTATTACGTCACCTTTGTGGTCTTGTGCCACATCATGACTGCCAGATTGCCCTTCATGGTACGCCAGTTAATGCCTCTTTGATTGCGCATACCATAAAATGCGCCTATCTCGGTCATAGAGATGGTCTTCACCCTGATTTAAACGCTTATGAAAATTTTGAATGTCTGACAGGCAAAGACAGACAGGATTTGGTGCAAAAACCGTGGTTTGATAGGCCTGTTGCCAGCTATTCCGCAGGGCAAAGACAAATGCTGAATTTGATGCTGCTTGATGATGAAAATGATTTATGGCTGTTGGACGAAGCTTCAGCCAGCCTTGATCAAGATAATCTGCGTTATTTAGAAGAAAGAATAGCTGGCTTTTTGGCGCTTGGTGGTGCGGTAATCGCCGCAACACACACTCCATTGGCTGATCAATTAGCGACAGATATTTTGTGGCTAGAACAGGCAGAGACGCCATGATCACCTTATTCATCAGAGATATCAGGCTAGCGGTGCGACGTGCAGGAGATATCCTGTCTTATGTCGGCTTTTTCTTGATGATTGCGACCTTATTTCCGCTTGCCATCGGCCCTGATGAAGCAACCTTATCTCTTGTCACATCATCTGTGCTGTGGATTGCGGTTCTGCTGGCCGCCATCCCGTCTTTTGACAGGCTATATTATGATGATTATCATTTTGGGTTTTTTGACCAATTAATATTGCGCCGCACCTCGTTATTTGATTATGCCATCATGCGGGTGGTAAGCCATTTTTTGGTGATGGGCGTGCCCTTATTATTATCATTGCCAATCATGGGGCTGTTTTTTGCGATTGAAGCAAGCAAGCTTATTTTGATCGCAGGGATGATTGCGATTGGGTTGTTCGCCTTAACGTGTCTTGGGTCAATTGGGGCATCGCTGACCTTAGGCGCAAGACGGTCTGGCTTGTTATCAGCGGTTCTGATATTGCCCTTGGCATTTCCGATCTTGATCTTTGGCACCTTGGCATCACAAGCCGTGCTTGATGATACAGCCTATGGCGCGCATTTGGCCTTGCTTGGTAGTGCGGCCTTGTTTTTATCTGTGATTAGCCCCATCGCCACTTTGTTTAGCTTGCGCATTGCCTTAGAAGAACAGTAATGAGATACACAGGCCAAAATATAACGTTATTCATTTAATGGGCCAATATAAAGGCCAATATAAAGGATAAAGCCATCATGTTTGATTTTTTTGCAAACCCCACTCGTTTTGCGCGCCTCGCCAAAGCTTGTTTGCTGCCTTTGCAAATCATCACTGCCATTTGTTTTATCTGCGGCCTCTATTGGGGGCTTGTGACCTCGCCTGCTGATTACCAGCAAGGTGACACTGTGCGGATCATGTATATTCATGTGCCTGTGGCATGGCTGGCCTCTTCCAGCTATTTCATGCTTGCCTTATGTGCGTTATTCTTTTTGGTCTGGCGTCATCCGCTTGCTGATATTGGGGCACGTGCCATCGCCCCTGTTGGTGCGATCTTTGCCGCTCTTACCCTTGTTACAGGCGCGTTATGGGGCAAGCCAACATGGGGCACTTATTGGGTATGGGATGCCCGCCTCACCTCTATGTTGGTGCTGTTTTTCTTTTTCATAGGCTATATGGCATTGGCTGGTGGGTTTGATACCAAAAGACGCGGCGCAAGGCCCGCGGCTATCTTGGCATTGGTTGGCGCGATTAATTTGCCAATTGTAAAATTTTCGGTCGATTGGTGGAATACACTTCATCAGCCAGCCAGCATTTTGCGATCAGGTGGCGTGTCAATTGACAGCTCTATGTTATGGCCGCTACTAACCATGTTTATTGGGTTTCAGGCCTTTCTCATTTTGATTATATTGATGCGCATGCTGGCATCTTTGAACGAGATGAAGATGGCAACACGCCCCCAAAAGGAGGGATGATATGACAGATTTCTTTGCAATGGGAGGCCATGGTATCTATATCTGGCCATGCTATGGTCTGGCGGTTCTGCTTATCGCAGGGCTGTATTGGCATAGTCATAACTGGCTTAAGAAAACAGAAAAGCAGGGCAAATAACCCTGCTTTTTTTTAACTCTTTTTATGCATGTAAAGGCGCGTTTTTAACCTAGCCTCTGCGGCTACGTCTGCGGCCAGAACGTGACGGGACCGCCGCATCACCTGCGTTATCTTTTAACGCTCTAAATGGCAATGTCACCGCCTTGGTCAACTCCTCATAGGGATCTGTTTTATGCGGCATCGCCATGGCTCTGACAAAATGATCTTGGAAAGAAGGTTCAACCGCTGTTTCAATCTTTTCAATATCACGCACGACCGCTTCGATCTCTGCGCGCTTTTCTTTATTCAGCAACGCCATTCTGGCACCTGCCCCAGCAGAGTTACCAGCTGGCACCACATGATCAAGCAAACAATCAGGCACCATGCCCAAAATCATCGCATATTTTGGATCAATATGTGTCCCAAAGGCCCCTGCCAAGACAACACGATCCACTTTTTCAACTGACATTTTATCCATCAGCAATTTAAAGCCTGCATGAAGTGCGGCTTTTGCAAGCTGGATAGCACGCACATCATTTTGCGTGACTGTCACTGTATCTGAGATGCGATAGCTGAAGGTTCTGCCATCTTCGATGATGCGATCTGTTTTTTCGGCTAGGGTGCCGTCAATCACACCATCTTCCGAAATAATACCAGCCAGATACATCTCGCCCAGCACTTCGATAATGCCTGATCCACAAATGCCTGTGATGCCTGTATTTTCAATGGCTTGTGCAAAGCCATCTTGATCAGACCAGATATCAGAGCCAATCACCGCAAAGCGCGGCTCTAGCGTTTCTGGATTAATACGAATTCTTTCAATCGCACCTGGTGCAGCGCGCTGGCCAGAGGAAATTTGCGCCCCTTCAAAAGCAGGACCTGTTGGTGATGATGCGGCAAGCAATCTGTCCTTATTGCCCAGAACGATTTCCGCATTTGTCCCCACATCCACAAGTAAGCTGATTTTATCAGATGTTTGTGGTGCTTCTGCTAGCACAACACCAGCCGCATCTGCGCCCACATGACCTGCGATACATGGCAAAACATAAACACGGCTGCCAGCATGTAAGGATAAGTTAATTTCATCACTGCGCATTTCGGTTGCGGTATCAACCGCCAAAGCAAATGGCGCACCACCCAATTCAATAGGATCAATCCCCAATAGCAAGTGATGCATCACAGGATTGCCAACAAGCACCACTTCAAGCACATCATCTGCCGCCGCACCAGCTTGTTCTGCCCCACCTTGGATCAATTGCTGCAAACCTTCTTGCACAGCCTTGGTCATTTCCTCTGCGCCGCCTTCATTCATCAGCCCATAGGAAACACGGCTCATCAAATCTTCACCAAAGCGAATTTGCGGGTTCATGATCCCTGTTGAGGCAAGTACTTCGCCTGAATTCATATCACAAATATGAGCTGACATGGTGGTCGAGCCAACATCAACTGCGGCCCCTAAGATACGTTCTTTTAACCCTGGCCAAACAGCGATGATCTGGTTACCGCCCCGCAATGCCACCGTGATTTGCCATTTGCCTTTGCGCAAGGCTGGCTGTAATTGGCGTAACACATGCATATCACAATCAATAGCACCAGACACACGATCAGGCCATTGTGCTTCAAGCGCCTCAATCACACGGCGCAAATCGCCTGATGGCTCATGCATATCTGGTTCACGCACATCCACAAAACACAACCGCACAGGCGGGTTTAATGTGATGGTGCGGTTATCAGCGGCTTTTCGGACAAGCTGGTTATGAACTTGGCTTTCCGCAGGCACATCAATCACAAGATCACCTGTGATCTCACATTGACAAGCAAGACGTCTATCATCTGCCAATTTGCGTTTTTCAGCATAGCGCGCTTCAGAAGCAGATGGTGCAGATAGATTATCTTTTGAGGATGTAATGCCATGTTTGGCAAAGGCCGCATCACCCACTGTGACCTGACAACGCCCACACATAGCGCGCCCCCCACAGACCGAATCAACATCAACGCCTAATTGGCGCGCTGCCTGCAGCAAATTCGTGCCAGCCTTCACCTGTCCTTGGCGACCAGATGGGGTGAATACAATTTTGAAATCATCAGTTTGTGTCATGTTTTGAGGCTTTCATAATCACATATTTGGGTAATGCGTTACTAAATTTCGCAACAGGATTTATATCAGAACCTTATAACAGGGCCTTATAACAGGACAAGGATGGCACGGCCCCTTTTGACCATCTTGTCCTGTCTTCATTTTTTGCCGCAAGTGTTAACCGCGACGACGGCGGTTTGTGCGGCGTTCGCGGCCTTCACCCTCTGCAGGTGCTTCGCGGAATTTACTGATCCAACGGCGACATTCTGGGTCAACACCATTCATGACATTGGCACCCATGATCGCTGTCATTTCTTCTGAATGAAGCGGGTTCATGATCGCAGATGTCATACCAGCACCTGCTGCCATTGACAAAAAGGCAGCATTCATACCGTGACGATTTGGCAACCCAAAGGAAATATTGGATGCACCGCATGTTGTGTTCACTTTTAGCTCTGTGCGCAAGCGTGTGATCAGATCAAGCGCTGAACGACCCGCCAAATTGATTGCACCAACAGGCATAATCAAAGGATCAACCACAACATCTTCGCGTGGGATGCCATAATCTTCGGCACGCTCTACAATCTTTTTGGCCACTTCGTAACGCACATTTGGATCTTCAGAAATGCCAGTTTCATCATTAGAAATCGCAACAACAGCCGCGCCATATTTCTTGACCAAAGGCAATACCACCTCTAGACGCTCTTCTTCGCCTGTCACAGAGTTTACCAATGCTTTGCCTTCATAAACAGACAAACCTGATTCCAACGCTTCAACAATCGAGCTGTCAATCGCAAGAGGCACATCAACAAGTGACTGCACCAGCTTGATTGAATCTGCTAAAATTGCGGGCTCATCTGCCATTGGAATTCCTGCGTTCACATCCAACATGGTTGCGCCTGCTGCGACCTGAGCGAGCGCATCAGCTTCAACGCGGCTATAATCACCTGCGGCCATTTCAGCGGCCAATAATTTGCGTCCCGTGGGGTTAATACGCTCACCAATCACACAAAATGGCTCATCAAATCCGATGGTGATTTCTTGTTTTGCTGATGAAACAACGGTTTTTGTCATCTTTTTACTTCCCTTAATCGTGCCGATAAGATCACTGTCTTATGAGGCGTCCTTTACCGCAAAGCCGCCTTTGGCTTTCAGTTCAATATTCCCTGTTGCCACAGCACTGGCATAAGCCGCTGTTTTGGCAAAACCCCCAAATGGATAATAATGGAAATGGGCCAACAAACAGTCTTTGTCAGCTGCCATACCTTCTGCTAGGTCAGCCAGCAATTTATCTGGTGCCTGAACCGTCATTAATTTTGCGACGTTTTTCGCTTGTTTAGAGATAAAGCGCATGGACGGGCCAATCCCTGAAATTTGCGCAAAACGGAACAATGTTTTGATGGTTGCGGGACCTGGGATACCGATGCGAATTGGCAAAGCATTACCAGCCGCGCGAATATCACGTTCCCAAGCCAAAACCTGATCAGCTTCGAAACAGAATTGTGTTTCGATATAAAGATCAAGACCTTCTTTTTTGGCAAATTCATTTTTCCATTCCAACGCCTGTGCCAATGCATCGGCTGGAATATCTGGGCTGCCTTCTGGATGGCCAGAAACGCCAATTTTGCTGATGCCATAATCTTGGATCAAACCTGTTTCCAAAATCTGCATCGAATTATCAAAATCACCGATCGGGTTATCAACACCGCCACCAATGATCAAAACCTCATCCACAGATGCTTCTGCTTTCAAGGCTTTCAGAATATCTTCAAGCTGTGCTTTATCTTTGACAGAACGCGCGGCAATATGGGGAATAGGGTGCATGCCCTCATCACGCAAACGTGCCGCAACCTTTGCGGTATCAGCGGGATCAGAGCCTGGCAAAAAAGTCACATTCACATCTGTGCCAGCGGCTAGCGCATCACCAAATGATTCCACCTTTGTTGCCCCTGCTGGTGTCACTTCGATTGACCAGTTAGCGCCTGCTTTTGCGATTTGTTCGATTGTCGCGGCCATAATTTTTTCCTTATACCTATCCCAGAGTGCCCTAACCTTGCCAATTAACTGACAAACAGCACCCTCTCTTGTGGCACAAAAGCCTATTTACGCAATCGCCTCACCTCGCCTTTCATCTGTCTAATGACGACATCATGGCATCTGTCTTATGACGACATCATGGCATCTGTCTTGTGACGACATCATGGCATCCCAACAGATGCGTCACGCAACCTCTTATGACGGGCAAAAACAGGGTAAGGATAGCCGAAAACGAAATTGACGACTGGCAGGGTATTATTCCCCTGCAAAGCCCCCATTTTCAACAAGCCTCTTTACACGATCTGAGGCATAATCTGCTTCTAAGCTGTCGGCTAGGCGCTTGGCTTCTGCCTCTAGATCATCAGAACAATCTGCTGGCTCACCTTTGCGCCAATCAGCCAGATAATCATCTGTTGAATCAGCACCAGCGCGCATTGCGGCTTCGTCAATGGCAAGCGCAAACCGACGATGCAGCTCAATCTTTGCCTGCTCTCTTTTGCGACCTCTGCCTTTTTCGGCAATGACTTGGGCTGGAATATCGCGCCAATATAAAATCGTAATCTGTGCCATCAGATGGCTCCTTATCATTTGGTGAGGTTATTTGGGTGAGGTAATTTAGATGAGAATGCACGCCGCCTAGGCTTGCGTGGCTTGTTTGATGAAATTGTGAAATTCGCCATAGCCTGTCAGGCGATAATCATAACGCAAGCCAAGTTCTTCAGCGCATTTTTTTGCTTTTTCCACCAATTTTTCATCCTCATATTGTGCCAGATATAAAAACCGCGTGTAATGCTGAAAATACATGTCTCGCAATTCAGGATGGGCCCGTAATCCCATGCCTTTCATTACGATCCTCTCAAAATGTCGGACCATATAATCTGTGACGAAAAACGTGCCTAATTCTTGTTCCATTTCATCATCAAACACCGCTTTTCCCATGAACATTTCATAGCAATGCGGCCCTGCAATGCGTTCGATATCCTCGTCACGCAAAAGCTGGTCAATCTCGCCACCTGTGCCACAATCGCCATAGGCCACAAGAATGTGGCGGTTTTGTTTTTTGAGATGAGAAATCTTCTTGCGCAAGCCTGGCACAATTTTTTCAGGCCGATTATGCCAAGACGCAGGAAGGCAGGTTAGATCAACCTGCCCTTCTGGAAATTGTTTTAAGATATCAAGCAATTCTTTGGCCAAGGCACCGCACCCAATAATGGTGACACCATAAGGTGCACTACCATCATTATGTGCTGTTGCTTGGTCAGCCATGCGTTTGCGGCTTAAGATGCGGCCTGTGCGGCAAATTTCTTGGCAATCAAATCTTTTGCGGTTTCAACAGCCACAGCTGCGTCACGGCAATAAGCATCTGCGCCAACTGATTCACCAAAGGCTTCGTTAAGCGGCGCGCCGCCCACAAGCACAATGTAATCATCACGAATGCCTTTTTCGATCATCGCATCAACAACGACCTTCATATAAGGCATTGTGGTTGTAAGCAAAGCAGACATACCAAGAATGTCTGGCTTGTGCTCTTCAATCGCATCAAGGTAATTTTCAACTGGGTTATTAATGCCAATATCAATCACATCAAAACCAGCGCCTTCTAGCATCATTGACACCAAGTTTTTGCCAATATCGTGGATGTCACCTTTTACAGTGCCGATCACAACGGTACCAACACGCGGTGCGCCTGTTTCAGCCAATAGCGGGCGCAAGACAGTCATGCCAGATTTCATCGCATTCGCAGCCATCAACACTTCTGGCACGAACAAAATACCATCACGGAAGTCGATACCAACAATGGTCATGCCTTCAACCAATGCTTTGGTCAAAACATCATAAGGCGTCCAATTCCGTTCAAGAAGAATATTCACACCTTCCACGATTTCTTCCTGCATGCCATCATACAGGTCATCATGCATTTGTTGTACAAGCTCTTCATCGTCTAGTTCAGATAGGATGATATCGTCTTCGTCTGCCATGTGACACTCCCTTGGTTAGGCGCAATTTGCACCGTTCATACTTCCAACAGCTAAATCATTTGAAGCCTTTTGACAAATCACATCTTTCGACTGATTCTATTCGCAAGGCGACATTTCCACCATTCGGCTATGATTTCCATTGAAATATGGTTAATTTTCTTGGTCTGTCTCGATTTGGTATTTGGTAATGATAGGCACAGTTGCCACCGCAAAAGCCAATGATAAGCCTGTCAGGCCAAAGACTTTAAAATTGACCCACGAATCAGTTGATAATGTCCGCCATGCAATTTCATTGGCAACAGCTGTGCTAGCAAACATCGCCATCCAAATATAGGTCATTTTGCGCCAGCCTTCATCTTGCATTTGCATTTGCCCGCCAAGCATCGCTTTTAAAGGATTGCGGCCCAAAAGCTGGCCAGCCCCAAGTCCAATCGCAAAAAGAGCCGAAATCACAGTTGGCTTAATTTTGATAAAAAATTCATCTTCAGTAACCAGCGTCAAACCGCCAAACAGCACCACCGCCACACACCCAATGGCTGGCACCATGGGAATTCGTCTATCAAGATGCCAAGACAGGCCAAGCGCAATCACCGTTGCCACCACCAACACAGCCGTGCCGTAAAAAATACCAGCGGCGTAATTGGTCACAAAAAACAAAATCAATGGCCCAAATTCGAGCATAGGTCTTGATTTATGGGCTTTGGCTTCAGTCATGATTTCGTTACCTTAGGAAAAGGGTTAAAGTGGGGTTGATAGTTGTACAGATTGTTTTTCAGCATGCAAGGCTTCGATCATCTGAGCGGCTTCGACCATCATCTGCGGGTCTTGTGATAATCGCATATCTTCACCCAAGATGCGGCGCCATTGGCGCGCGCCTGCAAACCCATTATAAAGGCCAAGCATATGACGTGTCAGCGCATGTAATTTGATGTCTTGGTCAGCCAAATTTTGCGCATAAACTGCCATTTTTTCCACAACAGATAGCCGTGACACCGCATCTCTGGCAAAGGCCTGTTCCCCAATTTCGGAGAGAATATAAGGGGATTTATAAGCTGCCCTGCCAATCATCACACCATCAAATCGTTCCATTTCGCGCACCGCATCTGTGGCCGTGACAAGACCGCCATTTAAATAAATCGCAAGATCTGGGCGACGGGTTTTTAACCGAAAGGCTCTGTCATAATTTAGGGGCGGAATTTCACGATTTTCCTTTGGGCTTAAGCCTTGAAGCCACGCTTTGCGCGCATGCAAATAGATAACAGATACCCCTGCATCAGCCACCGCATCCACAAAGCGGTCCAACCCTTCTTCTTCATCCATATCATCAATGCCAATGCGGCATTTCACAGTGACAGGACAAGGCGCAACCGCTGCCATCGCCGCCATACAATCCGCCACCAAATCAGGCTCTGCCATCAAACAAGCCCCAAATTTGCCAGATTGCACCCTGTCAGACGGGCATCCCACATTTAAGTTAATTTCATCAAAGCCATAAGGGGTAACAGTCTGCACCGCCTCTGCCAAACGGGAGGGATCAGATCCACCCAATTGCAAAGCAAGCGGATGCTCGCTGTTATCATGAGAACAAAAACGTTCTGGCCCAGCATGCAAAATCGCCTCTGCTGTGACCATCTCAGTAAATAGCAACGCGTCCGCACTCAAAGCGCGATGAAACACACGGCAATGACGATCCGTCCAATCCATCATCGGTGCGACAGACAGGCGGCGGTCAATGCCATCTGCGGCTTGTGATTGGTTTGGGTTATTTGCAGATTTTAAATCCATCGATGTCACAATAACTTATGAGGTTTAAAAATTTTATCTGTTCCCTGGTCCTAACAGACCATCTTTTATTTTGCGCCTTATCTATAGCGCAAGATAGGTCAGAAAACCAAATATTATCCTAAAAATGGCATGCAGCTTTAAGAGGCACTATGCACATCATTGGTTGGTTTCAGCCATAACAGGGCGGCGAAACCAACCCCTGCTATAAAGGACAAAATAATCATAACAGTCATGAAATGATCAAGCTGGCTGGCAAATAACCAACCACCTACTGACGGGCCAATCCCCATGCCAAGCACACGCAACATCGACGTCCAGCCTTTGGCTCTGCCATAGATTTCTGCGCGAAAATACAAATTTGTGACAAACCCATAGGTGACTGTCAAAATCCCATTACTCATGCCGAATAATAT
This sequence comes from Puniceispirillaceae bacterium (SeqCode), assembly GCA_049889495.1. Lineage (GTDB taxonomy): Bacteria > Pseudomonadota > Alphaproteobacteria > Puniceispirillales > Puniceispirillaceae > UBA685. The sequence continues at coordinate 11,998 of JBMHDH010000028.1, forward strand.
CATCGCAAGCAGCGCAATCGCAACAGATGGGATTTGCACCAACCACAAAGATAGCGGCATCATCACATAGGCGATCACCCCTGTTAATCTGGCATCAATATGATGACCAAAGCGCATTTCCAAATAGCGGCCTACCACCTGAAATGGCCCAAATAGGCTTGCCAAAAACACAGCCAAGGTCATGTCATCAAATAACAAATCAAACCAGCTGATTAAAAAGATCGTGGTCGCCGCAAAAAAGACATAATGAATGCCGCCAGATAACGATAACAAAATAAGACTTTTTTGTTCGGCTGGTTTCATCAAGTGCCAGCGAAAGGGCGCCATCTGTTTTTGTTGCCTGATCACAGAGATGGGGGTTTTTCGACTTAATGATAAGACCACGATAGAGGCGCTTGCCAAAATCGCAGCAACGACACTGGTGCTGCCAAATAACCCGATCAAGGATAATAACGGCAACAGGCTGATCCATGCCAAAGAGCTTGCGACACCGCCATAAAAGCTGATGATGGATATTTGTTTTCTGGAATTGACCTCATCTAGTTGCACCGCCGCACTGAACGCCACCTCATAGGCTGATAGGCCAAGCGCAAGTGAGATCAATAACAAACAACCGCCAACATAAATTAATGGCGAGACAAACTGCCAGATAAAAGGCGCAGCGCCTGTGCCAATCAGACCCAAGAAAAACATGCCAATTGCGCCAAGCAAAAAGCCAGCTGACATCACCTTTAATGCACCAAAGCGGTCACAACCATCCCCAATGACGGGCATCAGCAGGCCTTGCACAATCATAGAGCCACTGATCAAAGCTAATATAGCCGCCTCTGATAGACCACTGGCCGCGCTTAAATAAGGCTTTAACGCCGCAAACCCATAAAATAACAGCCCATAGGCCAAGATTTGCGATATTCCCAAATAATGCACAGGCACCCTTGGTGGAACCATCGCGGCGTGCCGATTGCCTGCTTTACGCGCCTGATTATCTGAGATTTTGGGAGGAAGCGCTTTGGTCATCTAGGCCTATGAGCGATCTGTTTCAAATAGATCTTTTTTCCAATAGGGGTTTGACCACGCTCTGCCGCCATCCTTATTCAAAATCGTAACCCGAAACCAATCAGCATCAAATTCAGCCAAGTCAAATTCTGCGCGCGTGATGTTGTTGCCATGTGCGGATTGCGCCATATGACCTTGGCCAGATACCATAATATGCTGGGCAGGATCTGTTTCAACAATCAGCTTTGTGCCATCAAGAGCTAGGGTTTTAATGACCGCCCCTGATGACGAATAATGACGGCCTTGCTTTAGCGCAGTGACAATAGATGCGGCATCCAAATCCGCTGCGACCATAACCCAACCGCCGCCCCAATCAGGGGTATGAAAATGGCTGTCATCTGTTGCGGTAAATGTGATCTTTTTGCCTTCTTGCAGCAAATAATCTGCGACTGCCACGCCGCTGCCTCTGTTGGAGTTTACCACACAGCTGTAATTATGAATTTCAACCGCATGCGCCGCGCTGACCGACATCGCTTCTTCCATCGTCATGCTGTACCATTCAGGATGCGCAATTGACACAAAAGCCCCTGCATCAAGGGCGCGTTGCACCATCTCTGGGCCTGTTTCATCATCACCTGCCACAGCAAAATCAAGCGGCAATCCATTTGCCACAATATGCCATAGCCCGTCATTATCATAGGCTTTGCCAAAACAATGTAATTCAGCAGAGGCAATGGTGATAAAATCACCTTTGTTCAGGGCGCTTGCATCAAGCACCCTTTTGGCCGCATAGCGTTCATCACGCCATAAATGATCAGAAAGGGCGATAAAATCATACCCTAGATTATAATAAGCTGATACCACCTCTTCTGGTGACAAAGCCCCATCTGAATGGGTGGAATGGCCATGTAAATTACCACGCAACAAAGGATGATCTGTATCAAAGGGAGGCAAATGTCTCATCACAAATCCTATCTTTCTGGCCCCTATCATAACTATTTAAGGTTATCGAACGTTAAAACGGAAACCTGTTATTTTGCGACTGCTTTGTAATGATGGATAATGGCTGATCTTTTGCCAAAGGCATACAAATAAATTTCGGCGGGCTCATCTCAACTTCGCGCATTTCAATGCCAATATTCTGTGCTTTGGCAAAACAATCTCCTGCCGCATCAAACCGCATGCCGCTATCGATATAATCACCAGCTAGCACCCACACCAAAAGATAATCTGCTTCAGCAGAAAAACGCGCTTTCACAGGAGATGATAGGATGGCAAAAAGCACAAGCCATAATAAAGCCAATTTACCCATCATCTTCATCCTGCAAGATCTTTGTCCGTAGGGATGACACCGCATTGGCATGCGCATCAAATCCTTCATAACGGGCAAAGATTTCTGTTTTTGGCCCCATTTCGGCAAAACCTGTTTTATCGACCATACCAACAGATGACATTTTCATGAAATCCATCACACCAAGCGGCGAATGAATATGCGCGGCGGCTGATGTTGGCAGCACACAATTGGGCCCCATCATGTAATTGGCAAGAGACCCTGCGGCATATTCGCCAAGCAATACTTCAGACGCATTGGTGATAAATGGCAGATGCGCTTCGGCATCTTTTGACAAGATCTGGCAATGTTCAGGCGCATAATCATTGATAAATTGATAGGCTTGTTCTTTGGTTTTGGTCAAAACAATCCCGCCACGTGGTCCCGCCAACACTGTCGAGGCATAATCAACACGTTCATCACTCATCTGGCTGTAAAATTCTGGAATATGTGATGCGGCTTTCATAGCCAACTCTTTTGACCATGTGACAAGAAAGCCTGAGCTGTCAGCCCCATGTTCTGTTTCAATCAAAATATCAAGCGCGGCCAATTTGGGCGAGACACTGTCATCGGCTAAGACGATCACTTCAGATGGGCCAGCAGGAAGGCGTGATGATATGTGATCAGCTAGCCGTTTTTTTGCCGCCACAAACCACGGGCTGCCAGGCCCTTCGATTTTAAGGCATTTTGGCAATGTCTGTGTACCAAAGGCCGCCGCCGCCACCGCCAAGGGACCACCAGCGCGTGCCACTTTTTTCACACCAGCCAAACGCGCCGCCACCAATGTCGCAGGGTCAATGCTGCCATCTGGGCCAGGAGGTGTTAAAATAATCGGATCTGGCACGCCTGCAACAACCGCAGGGATCGCTGTCATCAAGGTTACAGATGGGAAAGAACCCTTACCGCGCGGCGAATAAAGCGCAACAGATTCAATCGGGCTGGCACGTTCGCCCACTTTAACGCCTGGGCGAATCTCTGTCCACCAGATATCTTGTGGCTTTTGCATCTCGTGAAAACGGCGGATATTATCAGCCGCATAGCGCAACACATCGATAAAATTATCATCAAGCGCATCAAAGGCGGCATCAAATTCTGCCTCGCTTGCCAAAAGATGATCAGGATCAACAACCGCACCATCAAATTGCGCAATAAATCGCGCAATCGCAACATCGCCTTCTTGGCGCACAGCTTCGATCACTGGTGCCACTTTTTCAAGATAGCCAGATAGATCATCTTCTTCGCGCACACATAATGCGGCACGCTCAGCATCTGACATGCTATCATAATCAAAAAGCGCGATTTCTTTCATTGATCTCTCTTATTCTTCTCTGTGTTAGATGGCTATGTTCTGATCATAGCTGTCTTAAGCTATTTCAGAAAAAATTTGTAGCCCCTTTTGGCCAGATGTGGCGACCACCCAACAATCATTATCACGGTCAATTTCACGTTCAATCATCTCTGCAATTTCATAACGAGGGCGCGGCGTATCACCGCTGATGGCGCGATATTCATAAATGCCATCAAAATTCAAAGCACGGCTGTACAGAATAGAGGTTGTCGCTGTTTCTTCGATTTCCACAAAGATATTACCAGAATCCGCATCACCTTTTTTCAACACATAAAAAGGGATCACCTCTTGATCAGCCAAACGCATCGCAGCATTGATAATGATTTGTGATTTTAATTTTGCCATGAGATCCTGTTTGCCACCCGTAAAGCCAGCTTGTGCCAGCTTGTAAAAGAGTAAAGCCTCTAAAAATCAGTGCAGCGGCCGCCTTTTTCCCAATCGCCATAGCGTGTTGGCTCTGGCCCTTTGGGGCCGCCTTTTTCCACGGGCATCTCTTTATTCATGAGAGCGGATTTTGGGTCTGCATCGGTGATCCGATCTGAAGCAATATCGCGTTCAGATTGCGGATTTTGGCGTGCTTGTTTATCATCATCTGTCATCATCTTTAATATATGGTAATAAATCAGGGATAGACAAGTGATAGTCATCTGGTTGATAACAGGCCCATGACAGACGAAAAAACACCTGAAAACGCGAAAAAGCCGACCTTGTCGCTTGCCAAGCCTGTGAAATTGCAACCACATGCCAAAAAGCGAAAGCCAAAACCAGCTTTTTTAAAAGATCCCAAAAAACAAAAAGCGCAATCGCCAGACCCCAAACAGCGTCAAAAAAAGGCGGGGGCAATGGGCAAAGGCGCGCCACCTGCTGGCAAAAATAAACCGCTTGCTTTGGCCCATGCACCGCGCCTGCCAGATAATCGCAAAGCCGCCTATGAAGTGGCTGCTATGGTCATGCTGTATGATCATTATCTTGATAAAGCATTGGCCGAAAACGAAAGATTGGCCAAATTATTTGCCTCTGACAGGCAGTTCGTGCGTTTACTTGTGACCAGCATGTTGCGTCATCATCAGCAATTATCTGATTTGCTGGATGACTATGTTACACGCCGCCCACCCGCAGATGCCATGCTGATTTTAATGATGGGGGCAGCACAATTATTATTGTTAAAAACACCATCACATGCCGCCATTTCCACCACGGTGGATTTGATGCGTGCGGCTGATTTTGACCATATGACTGGTCTTGCCAATGCGATTTTGCGAAAATTGACCTCTAAAAATATTGATTTGCTTGCCCCGCAAGGTTTGGCCAAGAACATTGCCCCTGACATTCTTAAAGGGTGGCATAACGCTTATGGCCCTGAGAGAGTCATGGCGTTCCTGCCTTCATTATTTGAAGTGCCACAAATCGATTTGAATTTCGCCAAGCCAGAAAAAGCGGCCGAATTATTACCCAAATTAAAGGGGGATATGCTGACCAAAACGGTCATGCGTGCCCCATTGGGCGGCAATGTTACGGAATGGCCAGGATTTGCCGAAGGGGCGTGGTGGGTGCAAGATGTCGCTGCTTCTGTGCCAGCCGATTTGCTTGGTGATATCTCTGGCAAGACTGTGATTGATATGTGCGCGGCTCCAGGGGGGAAAACCGCCCAGCTAATTGCCAAAGACGCCAACGTCACCGCGCTTGAAATTGATCCCAAGCGCGCCAACCGCCTTGAAACCAATTTAAAGCGTCTGCGCATGTCGTGCGGGATTGCGGTGGCTGATGCGCTTGATTATACGCCATCTGGCCCTGTTGATGCTGTGTTACTTGATGCACCATGTTCTGCGACTGGCACCATTAAAAAACGCCCTGATGTAATGCGCAAAAATATCACAGATGACATTAAAACACTGCCAGATTTGCAAATGCGTTTGGCCAAACAAGCCTTGTCATGGCTAAAGCCAGATGGCCAGCTGATTTACGCCACCTGTTCTATGCAACAAGAAGAAGGTGAGGCCATTATTGCCAAGCTGACAACAGGCCCATCTGCTGTGGCACGCATCAGCCCCATCACAAAAGACGAAGCGGGACTGTTTGCCACATCCTTGAACAAAGATGGCACTTTGCGCCTCTTGCCAGATTCTTGCCGCAAGGAAGGCGGCAATGATGGGTTTTTCATTGCCAGATTGCATCCAATCAAAGCATAATCTGTTATGAGATCTTTTGTCATAAGAGAGCTTTGATATTTTTTTGAACGGCACACCGTCATAAACGCCATCGCAAAGACCATCGTAAACCATCGCAAGGACCATGACAGGAACCATCGTAAATGCATCTGGTAAAATGATCAGTTGGCGCATGACCAAAACCGAACGCTTGTTGCGGCAATCAGCGTTGTTTCGGTGGCAGTTGCGCGGCGCGCCGCCTGACTGGCCTGTGGCAAAATTAATTGACCCGTGGACAGGTAATGCGATGCGCGGCAGTCAACTTGTCCAAGGTGGTCTGTCTCATATCTTAAAACATGATGCCTATCACAGCTTTTCTTGGCTTCGTGATGTGCGTGATTATGGCGGTGCGGCGGGGCGTAGTCTGGCACGTGAACATTTACAGAAATGGTGTCAAACACACAGCAAATGGCATGAAACCTATTATCGCCCAGATAAAATTGGGGAACGCCTGTCCAATATCTTTTTCTTGCTCTATTGGTTTGGCGAATCTGCCACAGAAGAATTTCAATCTCTGATTTTACAATCTTTGTCATTTCAAGCCAAAGCCTTGGCCCTTGATTGGCAAAGATTGGATGATGTCAATTTACAAATTCCAGCGGTCAAAGGGTTGTTTATCGCGCAATTAATGATGGGGCGCGAGGATCGTGATCTTGATGCGCTTCTTGATGTCGCTTTGATCAAGGCCAAATCATTACTGCATCCAGATTGGGGTCATAAATCTCGAAGCCCAGAAAAACATCTGGCTTTGTTGCGTCACCTGATTGAATTGCGCCAAGCCTATATGTTGTATGATGCCGCACCAGCGCATCATTTAGATGAAATGATCACCCATATGGGCAATTTAACCAAATTATGGCGTCATAATAATGGCGAATTTGTTCATTTTCAGGGCGCAGGGAAAAGCAGCGCGGCTGAGATTGAAGATGTCTTGAAAAAAGCAGGGCCAAAAGGGAAGATCACACCGCAAGCACCACATACAGGCTTTTTACGCCTATCTGCGGCACGCAACACCTTGATCATGGATGCTGGCACACCGCAAGACAACGCTGATCGACCATCTGCCAGCACATTTGCGTTTGAATTTTCAGTGGCAAATGCCCGCTTCATTGTCGGCGTCGGCCATTATATCGCAGATGATCGCATGGCGGCCGCTTTAAGCCGCACCGCGGCCCATAGCGCGCTGACGCTTGATGGCATGGATTCAAGTGATTTGCCAGATACCCCCCAAACAAACCCGCTTGCCCCACGCCGCCAAGCAGAGATAAAGAATGTCGAAGCGGGCCCCGCAACAGGGGGCATGTTGGTTGTTGGCACGCATAATGGTTACCAAAAAAGCCATGGTATCTTGCATCACAGGCAAATTTATCTGACCAATGATGGTCATAATTTGCGCGGCGCAGATCGGCTGGAATATACAGGCGATCCTGGGGAGATCCCAAGCTTTGCGGAAATCAGATTTCACCTGCATCCGCGCGTTTCCGCGGCCTTGCTGGGTGATCACCGTATTTTGTTAAAAATTCAAGGCCAAAAGGCAGGCTGGATTTTCAAATCAGCTGGCGGTACACCGCAATTAGAGCCTTCTTTATATTTTGACAATGGCAGGCGCACCAGCTGTCAGCAGATCGTGCTTATGGTGCCTGTGTCACAAATACGCACCATTGGAGAGATCACCTCTCGTTGGGCCTTTATCAAGAGCCAACCCTAATCTAGACAAAAATGGCCCATTATGAGATAAAGCGCCCCATGACAATTATGGCCGCTACCATGTGCCAACCACATTAAAATCATTTGCGAAATCACCATGACCCACTTGCCTGTTAAACGCGCCCTTCTTTCTGTTTCTGATAAAACAGACCTCATCACGCTGGCACAAGCCCTAGCAAGCCAAGATGTCACAATCTTATCAACAGGCGGGTCAGCCAATGCCATTCGCGACGCAGGCGTGCCTGTGACAGATGTTAGTGATGTCACAGAATTCCCTGAAATCATGGATGGCAGAGTGAAAACATTGCATCCCAAAATTCATGGTGGGTTATTGGCAAGGCGCAATCATGCAGGCGATCAACAAGCCATGACAGACCACGCCATTGACGGCATTGATTTGGTGGTAGTCAATTTATATCCCTTTGAAGCCACAGTGGCAAAGGGGGCTGATTTCGCCACTTGCATTGAAAATATCGATATTGGTGGGCCCGCAATGATCCGTGCCTCTGCCAAAAATCACGAATTTGTTACCATTCTTACAGACCCGTCTGATTATGACGCCTTTATCGCACAATTGACTGAAAGCGGCGGCACCTCTTTATCGTTCCGCCGTGCGATGGCATATAAAGCCTTTCAGCGCACATCTGCTTATGATAATGCGGTGCAAAATTGGCTGGCATCTCACCAGTCAGAAGACGATCATACACTGCCAACACAATTGGGCCTAACAGCCCATCAATTAAGCCTGCTTCGTTATGGTGAAAACCCGCATCAACAAGCCGCATCCTATGCCATTGGTGAGGCAGTGCCATCAGTGCTTCACGCCACGCAAATTCAAGGCAAAGCCCTATCTTATAATAATTTAAATGATACAGATGCGGCCTTTCAATTGGCGTCTGAATTTGACAAACCAGCCATTGCGATTATCAAACATGCGAACCCGTGCGGGGTGGCAAAAGCGGAAGAGCTCAGCCAAGCATGGGATAAGGCATTGGCTTGTGATCCCGTATCAGCCTTTGGCGGTATTGTGGCAATGAACCGCATTTTGGATGGCGCAACAGCCAAGAAAATCACAGAGATTTTCACCGAAGTTGTGATTGCCCCCGATGCGGATGACGAAGCCAAAGCCATCATGGCCCAAAAACCAAATTTGCGTTTGCTGACCACAGGCGGCATGGCTGACCCAGCCAAAGGCGGTATGAAATTCAAATCGATCGCTGGCGGGATGTTGGTGCAATCTGTTGATAATGGCCAAATCACCGAAGCTGATTTAACCATCGCCACAAAAATAAAGCCAAGCGCGGCCCAATTAGACGATATGTTATTTGCGTGGAAGGTCGCAAAACATGTGAAATCAAATGCCATCATCTATGTCAAAGATGGCAAAACAGTTGGCATTGGCGCTGGCCAGATGAGCCGCATTGATTCCTGTAAAATCGCCGCACAAAAAGCCAGCAGAATGGCAGAAATGGCAGGTCTAGATGCGCCTGAAACCATTGGGTCTGTTGTCGCATCTGATGCGTTTTTCCCCTTTGCAGATGGGCTTCTTGAAGCGATCGAAGCAGGGGCAACAGCGGTGATCCAGCCTGGTGGCTCTATGCGTGATGATGGTGTGATCAAAGCAGCTGATGAAGCTGGCATTGCCATGGTGTTAACAGGGATGCGTCATTTTAATCATTAAGATGATTGGCCATTAAGGCAGCTGCGCAATTTTGACCTTATCCCACACTTTTTGAAACAGCGTAGGCAAGCCAGCCTGATCTGGCTGAACCAGCGCATAGCCTGCCTGTTCCGCTTGTTTTTGATCGATGGCCTTTTGATCAATGGCATTTGTGGCAATGTAAATCTCTAGGCGCAAGGCAAAATGGGTAAAGACATGATGGACTTCATGCGTACTTTTTTGCCAGTCCGCATCAAAAGGCGCGTCAGCTAGGCCAGATGGCGCATCATCTTTGCTTTGCCAGCCTGCAGTGGGAAAGCCCATCATACCACCAAGCAAACCTTTTTCACCGCGCCGCTTCATCACCGCCTTGTCCCCTGATAGCGCAACAAACACCACCCCATTGCGTTTTGGTTTTGGTTTTTTCGGGGCTTTTCTTGGCAGGGTTTCTGCCAGATCTGAAAAAGCAGATGCACAATCACCAGATAGCGGGCATGCCTCACATCTCGGACGGCCAGAAATACAAATACTGGCCCCCAAATCCATAATGGCTTGCGCAAAATCAGAATGCCTATTTTGCGGTTGCAAATCAGGATAATGGGTGCGCAATTCTTGTTTTAAGGCTGGCAATTGCGTCTCTATGGCCAAAAAGCGTGCCATCACCCGTTCGACATTGCCATCCAGCACAATGGCTGGCTGATCAAAAGCAAAGGCTTGTATCGCCGCCGCCGTATAAGGCCCGACCCCTGGCAAATTCAACAGATCTTTTTCTGTAGTTGGGAAAATACCATCGTGATTTTCTATCACCGCAAGAGCCGCTTTTTTCAGATTGCGCGCTCTGGCATAATAGCCAAGCCCTGCCCATTCCCGCATCAGCACATCATCATCACAATAGGCCAGATCGGTGATGGTGGGGAACAGCTCTTTAAATCGCAAGAAATAAGGGATGACCGTGGTCACCACTGTTTGCTGCAGCATCAATTCAGACAGCAACACATCATAGGCAGGCGCCAAATCTGGCCAGCGATGCCGCCATGGCAAAGCGCGCCCCTTTTTATCATACCAAGCCAATAAGGGGGCTGCAAAAACAAGCAATTGATTTTTAGGTGCTCTCATAGGGTTTGCCCTTATCTTTTTACCCAATTTATCTTTTTGCCCAATTTGGTCATTATGGTTGTTATGGCAAAAGCGCGTGACAGTGATTTCAATGTTTTCACTGTTTTCAATGATTTCTTTGTAACAAGGTGATCATATCTTTTGAAAGCGCCTTCGTCCCTTGGTAAGATGGGGCATGGCCTATAATAAAAAAACATCTGGTGATAAAAAAACACCCCATAATAAAAAAACATCTGTCAAAAGATTTGGCAACAATGCACCTATGCCAAAACGCAAAAAGAAAATCACACGATTATCTGGCTTAACAGAGGGGCTGATCGGCCCTGCGCTTTCCAGAAAATCTGCACAATTAGGGCAAATCATCGCTTATTGGCCGCATATTGTCGGGCCGATTTCTGACTGGGCCAGACCCGTATCCTTGCATCCCCCCCGCCATGAAAAAGATGAAGGGGTGCTTGCCATTTCCATTTTATCTGGCAGAGGGCCAGAAGCACAAATGCGGCAATCCGAAATCCGTGATTTGATAAATGGGTATTTTGGTTATGCCTTGATTGGAAAATTACAGATCAAGCAAGATTTGATTCTGGATAAAACAGAAAGACAAACATCGAATCAGTCATCTGGAAAGCATCACCAAAACACGCCACCAGCGGCAAAATCACCTGATGATAGCACGTCATCAGACCCCCCCACTTTAAAAGCCGCACTTGATAGGCTTGGCAAGACTCTTGCCAAAAAAGGGCGGATCTAACAGCAATAATGGCCCTTGGCCAAAGCCAAAAGACAGCGATTGTCCAATTGGCCTGTTTTTGATGCTTGAAATCACCGCAACCAGCGTCATACTGTAGATCTTGGTTGACCACTTCAGATCGTCACAAGGTTTTGTGACGGCAAATGAGGACCAAAGAACTGGCAAGAGTGACCACATACATTAGCTATGAAAGACTGACTATGACCGCCTCTAAAATTGACAGACGCCATTTTTTGAAAGTTTCAACAGCAACCCTTGCCGTTGGCAGTTTGGCAAGCCCTGTTATTGCGCAATCATCTGACTTTGACATTGCCGCTATTACCGCGCCACGCCGTTTGGGTGATGATAATGCGCCTGTAAAAGTGATCGAATATTTTTCAATGACCTGCTCTCATTGTGGGGCGTTTCACCGTGAAACCTGGCCTGATGTCAAAACAAATTTGGTTGAGACAGGCAAAGTACAATTTGAAATGCACCCCTTCCCGCTTGATGGGTTGGCATTGCGGGCGCATGTGATGTGTCGCTTGCTACCAAATAAGGCCTATTTTGCAATGACAGAGATTCTGTTGAAAGAACAGAAAAATTGGGTGCGCGCGGAAGATCCGCTGAAGGCATTGATGGCTTATGGCCGCCAAGCTGGCATTTCAGAAGCACGGTTTAACGCTGTGATGCGTGATCGCCCTGTGCTTGAAGCCGTTGTTGAAATGCGCCAACAAGCTGTGGATGAGTGGCAGATCGATTCCACCCCCTCATTTGTGATTAATAATGACAAGAAAATCAGCGGTGGCAGAACCTATGATGATTTTGTTGCTGAATTAAATCTTTCAGGAATTTAATCACATTTACTGATGGCCATCTCATGATTTTCCGCAACATTAAAATGACAGGTTTCAAATCCTTTGCTGAACCAACAGCGGTGGATATTGAAACAGGGCTGACAGGCATTGTCGGCCCCAATGGGTGCGGGAAATCAAATGTTGTTGAAGCGTTGCGCTGGGTGATGGGGGAATCAAATGCCCGCCAGATGCGCGGCACAGAGCTAGATGATATTATTTTCGCTGGCACCCAAAATCGCCCAGCCAGAGACATTGCTGAAATCACGCTTGATCTTGATAACAGCGCAAGACGCGCGCCTGTCGATTTCAATAAATCAGATGATTTGGAAATCACGCGCAAAGTCGAAAGAGGCAAAGGGTCTAGCTATTTTATCAATGGCCGCCCTGCCAGAGCCAAAGATGTACAATTATTATTCGCAGATACCGCCACTGGCTCACGCTCAGCTGGTATGGTCTCACAAGGGCGAATCGGTGCCATCGTCGGTGCCAAACCAGAAGATCGCCGCACATTGTTAGAAGAGGCGGCAAATATCAAAGGCTTGCACCAAAGACGCCATGAAGCAGAATTGCGGCTGAAAAATGCTGAAGCCAATCTAGAACGGCTTGAAGATATTGCGAATCAACTGGGCGAACAACGCGCCCAATTGGCAAAGCAAGCGCGCCAAGCGTCACGATATAAATCAGTTGCTGATCGCATTCGCAAAGCAGAAAGCACATTATTTTTAAAACGCTGGCAAGACATAAGCGACGAAGCACAAAAGGCAGAGACCTTGCTGCGAGAGGCGATGAGGCATGCCGCTGACGCCGCAAGCAAATCGGCAGAGGCTGAGAAAAATCATCTGATTGCCGCAGATGCCCTGCCACCTTTGATGGCGCAAGATGCCGAGGCCAGCGCAGAAGTGCAACGCCTAACGCTCGCCCTTGCCGAATGTGATCGAGAAAAAGAACGCATTGAAACATCCCTTGCCCAAACCAAAGCCATCATTGTGCAAATCGACGCTGATCAACAGCGCGAGGTGAATTTGCAAGCAGACGCACAAAAAGCATTATCTGACTTAAATGATGAAAAGCAGATTTTGCAAACACAGCTATCTGAACAACAACCCTTATTGGCAAGCAGTGAAGCGGATCTGGCCCGCGCCGCAAACGCCAGTCAGACAAGTGAAGAAGCCTATGCCACAGCGCGTGCCAATTTGGCATCTTTTGAACAAGCCAAAACCCAACAACAAAACAGATTAACCCAATTACAAGGGCGCATTGCCACCGCAGAAGCTGGATTGCTGTCTCTTGACCTTGATACTCTGCAAGAAAAAGCAGCGCAGACGGCAACGCAAAAAGACATAGCACAATCCCAAGTTGACGCAGCGATTGCCGCACTTGAACAAGCAGAATTGGCCGTTTCAGACTGTCAAAAACAAGCCGAAGATCAAAGCGTACTTGCCAAAAATGCCAGTGCAGAATTGGCCGCATTAACAGCGCAAATTGACGCGCTTTCTTATGTTTTAACAGACCAGCAAAATGCCGATGCCCCGCCAATTTCAGATAGTTTATCTGTCTCTTCTGGCATGGAAACCGCGCTAGCCGCCTTATTATCTGATGATTTATCTTTGCCTGGCCAAGCTGATGATGCGGGTTATTGGCGTGATGATATCGAAGGTGATTTGCTGGTCCCACCACAAATTGGCACCCCCTTATCAGAACATGTCAGCGGCCATCGCGCGATTATGCGGGCGGTATCTGGCGTCAGTGTCATTGATGACAAAGACAAAGCCAGAATTGCGCAAAAAACGTTAACAGCTGGTCAGGCGCTTGTGTCACCAGATGGCCAGCTATGGCGGTGGGATGGCCTTGTCAGGCCGCAAAATGATTCTGCCGCTGAACGTATTCGCCAGAAAGCCAAGCTTGATGCGCTGATTGGGCAATTAGAAGCCGCTGAAGCAAGCGCAGAAGAGACCAAACAGCAAGCCGCCCAAACACAAGACGCGCAAACCAAAAGCCAAGAAGAGTTACGCGCCGCAAGAGCGGTACAAAAGCAATCAGAAAGCCAGCTATTAACCGCATCACGTGCCGCAGATGGGGCACAGATCGCTTTTGCATCCGCAACAGATCGTCAAAAGGATTTGTCAGACGCGCTTGATCAAGCCAAATCTGATTACCAAGATGCCACAGCCGAACTTGATATCACAGGTGATCCTTCAAGCTTAAAAGATGAAGAAGAAAAGCTAGGCGCGCAAGCCGAAAAAGATCGGCAAGCTTTGACCGAAATTATGGGGTCAAATGCCAGCTTAAAAGAGCAATTAAACAGTGCTTCACAACGCATTGAGGCCATCACTGCGCAAGAACAAGCCTGGACAAGCCGCCTGTCAAATACAGATGGCCGCTTATCTGAATTGGCCCAACGCCGCCTTGATATGATGGCACGCCAATTAGAATTAGAGGCCAAGCCGCAAGATATTGAAGCACAAAAAACCAGCCTGAATGATTTGGTTGATGACGCCAGCCAAACACATCGTGACGCACAAGATAAAGTGGCACTTGCCCAGACAGCCTTACGCAATGCTGAGGCAGCGCTTCGCGAAGCCCAGCGCATCGCCACCACTGCCAGAGAAGAGCAAATCAGGGCAGAGGGTCAAAAAGAGCGCGCCACTGATCAAATGGAAAGCTTGCGCCAACGCATTGATGAAAAACTAGATGTCACGCCTGCGCAATTGCCAAGCCTAGCCGAGATCGAAGACGGCACAGAATTACCAGCCTTATTCCAATTAGAAGATCGCGTGGCACGCTTGCAACGTGAACGCGATTCGATTGGCCCTGTGAATTTGCGTGCTGAAGCTGAGATGGAAGAAATTGATCATCGTTTGGAAGACATGCATAGAGAACGAGATGATCTGCAAGAAGCCATTGCAAAATTGCGGTCTGCCATTGCGACATTAAATCGCGAGGGCCGCGCGCGCCTGCTCGATAGCTTTGCGCAAGTGAACAAGCATTTCAAAGACTTATTCACGACCTTATTTGGTGGTGGACAGGCTGAATTACAATTAACTAATTCAGATGACCCGCTTGAAGCTGGCTTGGAAATATTGGCAAGTCCCCCTGGTAAGAAATTACAATCGTTATCTTTGCTATCTGGCGGTGAACAAGCTTTGACAGCCCTCGCCATTATTTTTGCGGTATTTTTAACAAATCCTGCGCCGATTTGTGTGCTTGATGAGGTGGATGCCCCGCTTGACGATTCGAATGTGGCACGGTTTTGTGACTTGCTTCGTGATATTGTTGCCAGAACCAAAACACGATTTTTGATTGTCACACATCACCGTATGACAATGGCAAGAATGGACAGGCTTTATGGCGTGACCATGGAACAACGTGGCATCAGCCGTTTGGTCTCTGTTGACTTGCAAACTGCCGAATCTTTCAAAGACGCAATCTAACCTGAAAGAGCCGCATAGGCTGTCCTTTTCTTGGCGAAACTGTGGCCAATATTTCACTGACATACGATATTTTATGATTATGCCATATGATTGACGGCTTTGACTTGACAAATTGGGCATTCACCAATAGGTTGGCGGCGCATTCTAGGGGTGGTGAATTTCGCTGATCTTAGATGTGGCAAGGGTGGCAGTCGCCACACTGCGCAAAAGGCAGGTTAGCAGATGTGTTATCTGGTCAGACAGCGCCACAGTGAGTGAGGGTGAGTATGGCTAAGGGCAATCACAAAGACGCGGCAAGCAAGTCTGAAAAATCCCTAGCGGATCGTATTTCAGAAGCACAAACGCGGAAAAGCAACTTGCAAGAGCGATCTGCCAAAGCCCATATGCCTGTTGAAGGCATGGCATTGGCTGGCAGAGTGGCAACAGAGCTCGTTGCGGGCTTGGTTGTCGGCAGTGCTGTTGGTTGGGCCCTTGATACGGTTTTTGATACATCGCCATTATGGCTTGTTGTATCGTTTTTTCTAGGCGCGATCGCTGGCATGATGAATGTGTGGCGTATCGCAACAGGCAGAGGGATGGCTGCTGGTTATTTTGAAGAGCGTGATACGCCGCAAGATAACAAGCAAGAATAGCTGGAGTATAACGTCGTGCATTCACCCGTAGAACAATTTACCATTAAGACCTTGTTCGCCCTAAATTTATTTGGGTTTGATATCGCTTTTACAAACTCTGCCCTTTTCATGGTTTTGGCAGTGTTATTTTCTGTCAGCTTATTGGTATTTGCCATGCGCCCTGCCGCGATCGTTCCAGGTCGCCTGCAGAGCGTCGCTGAAATGATGTATGAATTTGTCGCTGATATGGTGCGCAGCAATGTCGGCAATGAAGGCCGCCGCTATTTCCCATTCATTTTCTCAGTCTTTGTGTTCGTGTTATTCACCAACATGCTTGGCCTGATCCCATATAGCTATACGGTAACCTCACAAATTGTTGTGACATTCGCCATGGCCGCCTTCATTTTTGTTGGCGTGACATTGGTCGGCCTTGTGAAACATGGCTTTCATTTTTTCTCATTTTTCGTGCCATCAGGCGCGCCAAAAGCGTTGATCCCTTTCTTGATCGTGATTGAAGTGATCTCTTATTTTGTGCGCCCTGTTAGCTTGTCTGTCAGATTATTTGCCAATATGCTGGCAGGTCACACCATGTTGAAGGTGTTTGCAGGCTTGGCTGTGATGCTGGTTTCAGCTGGTGGTGTATTCTCTGGGCTATCGATCTTGCCTCTATTAGCAATTATTGGTTTGACTGGCCTTGAAATTCTTGTGGCCGCGCTTCAGGCGTATGTGTTCACAATTTTAACTTGTATGTATTTGAATGACGCGCTACATCTCCACTAGATTTTAGCGTCTGAACGCAGACCTGTTCAAAATTGACAGGTAGGCAAATTGGAAACTTGCAACGAAACATCCAAATCAAAGGAATGGTAAAATGGAAGCAGAAGCTGCAAAACTCATCGGTGCCGGTATCGCGGTACTTCCTCTTCTAGGTGTGGGTCTGGGTATTGGGTCAATCTTCTCAAGCCTCATTACATCTATCGCTCGTAACCCAGCTGCTCGTAGCGAAGTTTTCGGTATCGGCATTTTGGGCTTTGCGTTGACAGAAGCGATTGCGCTATTCGCGCTTGTTGTTGCGCTTTTGTTGTTGTTCGTATTCTAAGACATCTTAGAGCTGAACACAGCGCATAAATTTTTCATTGTGGCCGCAAATTATGATCGGTATCTGATTATGACCTGCGGCCACATGAACCTTATTTAATTGATCATATCTGTTCGTTTAACCGAAATAGTTTCATCGGATGTGAACAGCATATAATCACATAATGAATGCAGTACAGATAATGCAGGACAAGCAGATGTTTGCAAAACAGACTTTAATCATGTCCCTAACGGCTCTTGCAGCAGCAACCCCTTCCCTTGCTTTTGCCGCTGGTGATAGCTCTGGTGGTTTGCCACAGCTTGACCTTGCCACATGGCCGAATCAGCTATTCTGGCTCGCAATAACATTCGTTATTTTATATATTTTAATGTCGCGCATTGTGACACCACGCATTGGCACAGTCCTTGAAAATCGCCGTGATAAAATCGCTGGTGATCTTGAAAAGGCGCGTGAAGCAGATGCCAATGCCAAAGAGATGCAGTCATCTTATGAAACCGCTCTTGCCACTGCCAGAGATGAAGCCAATGCCAAGGCGCGTGAAGCCACAAAGGCAGCTGCTGATAAAGCAGCGGCGGCTGAAGCTGAAATGGCAAAGAAGCTGGCTAAGAAAATGGCAAGCGCTGAAAAGAAATTGGCGACCATGCGTGATGAAGCCATGGCCAATTTGAATGACGTAGCAACAGAAGCTGCACAACAAACCGTCAAACAGCTTATCGGCACATCAGCCACCAAAGCTGAAGTGTCAAAACAAGTCAAAGCCGCTGCCAAAGCAGCAAGTGCTTAACCGCAGAGCAAGTTAAAGGAAATCATGATGGCCGCATTAAATGAATCAGCCTTTGTCGCTATTGGTTTTGCTATCTTTGTTGTCCTTGTATGGCGCAAAGCAAGCTCTGCAATTGGCCAGATGCTTGATGACAGAACCGCAAAAATCCAAGCTGAATTAGATGAAGCCAAATCATTGCGCGAAGAAGCCGCAGCAGAATTGGCAAAATTCCAGCGTCTGTCACGCGAAGCAGCAGATGAAGCCAAAACTATCTTAGCCAATGCTGAAACAACAGCAG
This sequence comes from Puniceispirillaceae bacterium (SeqCode), assembly GCA_049889495.1. Classification (GTDB taxonomy): domain Bacteria; phylum Pseudomonadota; class Alphaproteobacteria; order Puniceispirillales; family Puniceispirillaceae; genus UBA685. The sequence goes on from JBMHDH010000028.1 coordinate 30,151, forward strand.
AACGCATCACAAAGGCAGCTGAAGAAAAAGCAGAAGCTGCGCTAAAGCGTCGTGAGGTTCAGGCAACTGCTAAGATCGAAGCCGCAGAAGCCGCTGTGATCGCCGATCTGCGCGCGCAATCAGCAACGCTTGCCATCGCAGCAGCAAAGCAGGTGATGACTGATAAGCTTGATGTGGATGCTTCTTTGGCTTTGGTTGAAGACTCTGTGAAACAGATTGACGCTACCTCATAAGCTAGACATCGTAACGAAGGTTAAAAAAAAGAGGCTTTGGCCTCTTTTTTTGTGTCGTCTTTATGAAAGAGAGCGTCTTGATTATCAGATTGATTATTGAATGACTTCAGGTGTCAGGTTCAAAATCACACGCCCATCTTGGGGGATTTTTAACTCGCGCCTGACAAGAGGGTAAATCACAGACAAGCCATCTGTGAATTGCATGGTATAAACAAAACTTTCTTGTGCCAGCACCGTGTCATCACCTGAGATTGTTGCAACAAAGATCGGCACATCAACAGGTGACACGTCCCTGCCCTCATCAGTATCACGCGCCACTTTCAGGCCAATGGCCAATTCCATCACCACCGAAGTGCCTTCATCATAACAGCTGGCACTCACCCCATTAAAGCGCACTTCAACGGCTTGCGGGTTGATTTGGGTCTGCAATGTGGCTCTGGCAGTTTCGGCATAGCTTGTCACTCTAGATGAGCAGGCATAACGGTCTGGCTCGAAGGTAGAACACGCCGTTAATAAGCTGCCAAATAAGACAGATGGTATCAGCGTTTTCATAGAAAGAAAATTTGTCATAGGATGCTTTCCTTATTCATCTGCGCTTTCACCAGATTTGTGATATGATGGTCATTGACACTATCACAGTTATTGCGCAATTAAAGCACTATGGACAAGTTAAAAAAGACATTAATTCTCGCCGCTCCTCGTGGATTTTGCGCTGGGGTAGATCGCGCCATTCGAATCGTAGAGGTCGCATTGGAAAAATATGGCGCGCCTGTCTATGTACGCCATGAAATCGTACATAATAAGCGGGTGGTCAGCGATTTGCGTGATCAAGGGGCTGTCTTTGTGAAAGAGCTTGATGAAGTGCCATCAGGCGCGCCTGTCATTTTTTCTGCACATGGTGTCGCGAAATCGGTTCATGAAAATGCTGAACGGCTGAATATGATCTCCATTGACGCCACCTGTCCTTTGGTCACAAAGGTGCATATCGAAGCAGATCGCCATGAAAAACAAGGCCACCACATCTTTTTAATCGGGCATGCAGGCCATCCAGAAGTCATCGGCACCATGGGGCAAGTCGCAGAAGGGTCTATGACCTTGATTGAAACCCTAGAAGATGCGCTGACAATTGAGCCACCAAAGGCAGATAAGCTTGCCTTTGCGACACAAACAACCTTATCCGTTGATGAGACATCGCAAATCATCTCTGCCTTGCAACATCGCTTTCCCGATATCACAGGGCCAAGAGGCGAAGATATCTGTTATGCCACAACCAATCGCCAGCAAGCTGTGAAAAATTTGGCACCTGAAACAGATGCCTTTCTGGTCATTGGGGCTGATAATTCATCCAATTCTAAGCGGCTTGTTGAGGTTGCAAAAACAGCTGGCGTCGCAAATGCGAGATTAATCGCAGATGCTGATGCGCTTCATCTTGCTGATCTGAATGATGCAGACATCATTGGCTTATCATCTGGGGCTTCTGCCCCTGAAGTGCTGGTGGATGAGGTGATTGCCAAATTATCAGATGCGTTTGATTTAACGATCAAACATCAAAATTTTGTGGCAGAAAATCTGACCTTCAAATTGCCATCTATTTTAACCAATCCATCATAGGCACTTTTTACAAAATGGCTGTTTACACAACAATCAATGATGAAGAGATCTCAGATCTTCTGGCACGCTATGACATTGGCCAATTATTATCTTTGGCAGGCATCGCCGAAGGGGTTGAAAACTCTAATTTCCTTTTGCGCACAGACCGCGATAATTACATTTTGACCTTATATGAAAAGCGCACAAATGAAGCAGATTTGCCATTTTTTATGGATTTGAAACGCCATCTCAGTGCGGCTGGCATCACCTGCCCTAGTCCTATTAAAGATAAGGACGGGCAAGTCTTACAAGAGATTGCTGGCAGGCCTGGGGCAATTTTCAGCTTTCTTAACGGGGTATCTTACCGCAACCCTAAGCCGCAACATTGCTATAATTTAGGAAAAATTCTAGCAGAAATGCATCTGAAAACAGCTGATTTTGACGGGATGCGCAAAAATGCCCTTGGGCCAGATGACTGGCAAGCTTTGCTTGATAGCATTGCCGAAGATCCCAGTGATCTGCCAGCGGGCCTTCGTCAAAAGGCACATAACAGATTAGCCGATATTCTAGATAGATGGCCACGTGATCTGCCTGCTGGCATCATCCATGCTGATTTATTTCCCAATAATGTGATGTTTGTGGGCGATGATTTGACTGGTGTGATTGATTTTTATTTCGCCTGCTCTGATCTTTATGCCTATGACGTGGCAATCTGTTTAAATAGCTGGTGCTTTGAGCCAGATGACAGCTTTAATATCACAAAATCATCTGCCTTGTTGCAAGGTTATCAATCAGAACGCCCCTTGGATGAGTCCGAAATTGCGGCCTTACCTGTGTTATGTGAAGGGTCTGCTATGCGCTTTTTCTTAACACGGCTTTATGATTGGATTAACACGCCAAAAGACGCGCTTGTGAAACCACATGACCCGATGGAATATTGGGCAAAATTGCGTT
>JBMHDH010000029.1:0-2566 GCA_049889495.1 Puniceispirillaceae bacterium (SeqCode)
AAGGGCATGGGCAACCGCGCTATGCACGGCAAGTGTTGATGTGCGGATGGCATAGATGGTCAGCACCATAAAAAGGGCCTCATCTGATAATAAAGCGCGGCATTGGCTCAAAAGTTCTGGAAGATTTTCCTCAAGCCGCCACACCTCACCCTTGGGGCCTCTACCATATTTTGGTGGGTCAAGAATAATGCCATCATAGCGATTTTCGCGGCGCACTTCTCTTGCGATAAATTTGCTGCAATCATCTGTGATAAACCGAATGGGCGCTTCTTGCAAAGCGGATAGGTCACGATTTTCAAAGGCTTGTGCAATCGCTTTTTTCGACGCATCAATATGGGTAACTTCCGCCCCAGCCGCAGCGGCATGAAGTGAGGCTGCCCCTGTATAAGCAAATAGATTTAAAATGCGTGGCGCGCGCCCATTTTGTTGAATGAAACGCTGAATTTTCTTTGCGCAAAATTGCCAATGGGCTGATTGTTCTGGAAAAAAAGCAAGATGGCGAAAAGGTGTAGGGCTGGCATAAAATTTAATGCCCTCAAATGACATTTCCCAGCGTGGTGGCAATTTATCTGATAATTGCCATTTGCCGCCTTTTTCAGGGTCGTCTGATGAGGCCAGAAACCGCCCTGCTGCTTTTTGCCAAATATGATCATCAAGACGTTTTGGCCATAAAGCTTGGGGTTCTGGTCTGATAAAGCTGTAAGGGCCAAATCGCTCAAGCTTGAGGCCATCACCTGAATCAAGCAACGCATAATCATGCCAATCATCTGTCAGGCTTGCCTTTATGCTTTCAAAGCCAAAGCCAGAGGTGATGTCATTTTTATTTTGATTATCAGCAGATGTCATAAAATGTGCCTAAAAGTGCCATAATTCAGCGCGAGAATGCCTGTAAGTGCCAAAGAGCGCAAGTAAAAGCCAAGATTTGGAAAAAATTCCTAATTGCATTATAATTGGCTTTGCAAAATAGAAAAATCTTTTGCAATAAAGCGAGATTATTGGAAAAAGCGCAAAAAATGAGAGCGTCATGGATAAAATAGATATTCATATTCTTGAATTAATACAAAAAGATGCCTCCCTTCCTGTGGCAGATATCGCGCGCAAGGTGGGCTTATCTGTGACACCTTGTTGGCGCCGTATCCAGAAAATGGAAGAAGATGGCATCATCACCAAAAGAGTGGCATTGCTTGATCCGCAGAAAATTGGCATGGGCATGTCTGTTTTTGTGGGCATAAAAACAGATCAACATAATGCGCAATGGCTTGGTGAATTTGCCGATGCGATCTCAGCCTTTCCAGAGGTGGTTGAATTTTACCGTATGTCTGGTGAGGTTGATTATATGTTGCGCGTTGTGGTGCCTGATATGGCTGCTTATGATGTTTTTTATAAAAAGCTGATAGGCCAAGTGGGGCTTAAAGATGTGAGCTCTAGCTTTGCAATGGAACAGATAAAAAACACAACAGCACTACCTCTGCCTACCAAAGATAAATAGGCAGCCTTTGTTATTATAATATGCGTTTTGGACCATCTAGGATAACAGGGCTGTGCGCCAAGTCTCAAGCGCTGTCTGTTTTGTAAAAATTGGGTCTTTGGCTCTTTTCAAACAAGCTGTTTTCAAGGCGTTTAGATCTGTTTCAGATTGCGCAAGAGCGATAATTTTATCGGCAAATTTTTGTGCATCTACTGTGTCTATGATAGGGGCGGTCTTGCCTTCATCTAAACAATGATAAGCACCATTGGTAGGGCTTGATAAAATGCCAATGGCTTGGCTCATCGCTTCGATAAAAACATAGCCAAAAGGCTCATCATGCGAGGGAATGATAAAGAGATCAAGCCTGTCTAGGAAGGCATTAAAATCTGTCCAGCCAAGCATGGTAACAGGTGTGCCTTTTTGTTTATTCAGCTCTTTGATTTGCGTTTCTAACTCGCCTGTGCCTGCCAGTTCAAATTCAATCTCTGGATGTGTGGCTTTAACAAGGGCTGCGATTTCGATAAAAAAGCCTAGATTTTTTTTCGCAACCATCCGCCCAGCACAGCCAACACGCATGGGATGATGAGAGGTAATTTTGGTTTTGGTAGCAGTATCTTGATAATGGGGAATGATATGAAGCTGTGCATCCTGCCAGCCATATTTTTTGGCTTTATCAGCCGCTCTTTTTGTAAGGCAAATAAGCTCATCAACAGCTTTGAATTGTTGCGGCTTGTCATTATGACAAATACCAATCAGGCGTTTTGTATGACGCCGCAAGGCAGCCGCCATAAACCCATTATGGCATAAGATAATATCAAATTCTGCTTGGCCTAGCATAATAGACGATAAGACAGGCAGATAGCGCATCATCAACCTGTGATGATCATGAACCGCTATATGCTCAATGCCCCTTTGGCGGGCTTGATCGGCAAAGCTGCCTTCAGGGGACAGGATAGTCAGGCTGAGCGCATCGAGGCTTGTCAGCAATGATAGCTGGTCACGTAACGCGCGTTCTATGCCGCCTTTTTGTCTATCTGATGTGGCGATCAGAACTTTCATATACCGTCTTCTTCTCTAAAGCTGAATATAGGTGGCTTT
>JBMHDH010000030.1:0-12725 GCA_049889495.1 Puniceispirillaceae bacterium (SeqCode)
GAGGTTAAACGCGCTGAAGCTGAAGCCTTTTTGGATGTGATCAGCCCGTGGGAACGCGAATATCTTCTTTTGAATGTGTGATCCTTATTCTTTGCCACGCATATGATACAACCCATCAATGCGCGAACGATATAATTCAGCGACATTGCGGCGGATAATTTCGCCTGTGGGCGTTTGGCAATTAGCCTCGCTGGCAAGGGGGCGTTCTGTGATTAAAAAATGCCTGATCCGCTCTGGTGGTGACAAATTCGCATTGGCTGTTTCAATCGCATCTTGCAATTGAGATTTGATCCAATTTGTGGGGCTGGCTTTTGCTCTGGCTTGTTCCAAGATGGTGTCTGAAGGGGTTAATAACGCCACCAGATAGGGGCGGCTATCACCAAAAATGACGGCTTGTTGAATGGCATATTGGGCATGAAGCACTTGTTCAACACGCAAAGGAGAGATGTTTTCGCCCCCTGAATTGACAATCATATCACGCTTGACCCCAAGGATTGTGATTTCCCCATGATCATCAATGCTGGCCAAATCACCTGTATGAAGCCATCCTTTTTTCAAAGTTTGTCTGGTTGCGGCTGGATCATCCCAATAGCCCGCCATGACGATATCGCCTTTGACACATAATTCGCCTTCATTGGTAATTTTGACGCTTGTACCAGCAATCGGTTTGCCAACAGAGCCAGGTTTAATGTTGCGTGGTGAGACAACGGATACCACAGGTGAGGCTTCTGTGAGGCCATAGCCTTGCATTAACCGTACGCCAAGCGCGCCAAAAAACTGGCTAACTTGAGGATGAAGGGCCGCGCCCCCCGAGATGAAGGCTTTCAGAGAGCCGCCAAGACGCTGTTTCACGGGTGTGGCGATCAGGGCGCGTAGCACAAGTCTTTCAAGCGCAAATAAAGGGGTGCGTTGGTAAAAATTGGTTGGCTGGCGCGGTATCACCGCTCTGTTAAATAACAACGCCGCCAAGGGGCCTTTTTGCCGAAACACAGCTTCTAGGCGATCTTTCAAAATATCAAAGATACGTGGTACAGCTGTCATAATGGTCGGCCGCACTTCTAAAAAGGCAGTGCTGAGCAATTCAGGACGTGGTAAATAATAAATCTCTGATAAAATATGAATGGGATAATAAAGCCCTACTGAATGCTCATAAGCATGTGACAGAGGCAAAATGGATAACACCCGCTCGTTTGACAGTTTGAGGTCTTGCAATCTGTTATCAACGCCAATCAAATTGGCAATGATCGATTTATGCGTTAGCATCGCGCCTTTGGGGCTGGCCGTTGCACCAGAATTATAAATGATACAGGCAATGTCATTTGTGCCAATGGCATTGCTTGCTTGCTTGGTTACAGACGGGCGCGCCTTGCCTTCTGCAAGAAAATCATCCCAAGTCACAACTGCCAAATTCAATGAGGCTCTGAATATGCGGCCAGGATTCATGATCACCATAAGCAAACAATTGGGTGCCGCCTGCGCTGCAGGTTCCACTTGATAGGCGATTTTAGCGTTTGAACATATGGCCGCTCTGGCGCCTGATTGTTTTAAAAGATAGCTATAATCAACGGTTGTTTGGGTGGTGAATAAGGGTACGGAAATAGCCCCAATTAACATAATGGCAAGATCGCTGATCACCCATTCATGGCGGTTTTCAGAGATAATAGCCACGCGCATACCTGGGCCAATTCCCCGATTTTTCAAAGCAGATGCGCAATCAAGAACTTGGTTTGCGATATCGCTCCAGCTATGGCTGTGCCATCCTTTTCGTGTGCGCTCCCAGATTAGAGATTTACTTGGTGTTTGCTCTGATCTGTTGAAAAACAGCGATATTAAATTTGTCTCTGTTAATTGGCTCATTGAAAGCCTGCACCTTCTTATTTTAACTGCATATGTTAATCTTGCGGTTTTTTCAAAAGTCAGACAAGCGCAGAATCGACGGAACATTCATAAAATCGAAAAGCTGATTAAAAAATAGCTGATAAAAAGTGAAAATATCGTGCCAAAGGGGTGCTAGTTGACTTGTGATAGCCTATATCTAGAGCAAGTCAAAAATCACAAGATGACATGATAAGTGAAGCTTGCAAGATTTTTGTGATCATCGCGCCAGATCATATTTGGCCAGAGCGAAAAAAGGCAAAGCGAAAAAAGGCAAAGCGAAAAAGGGCAAAGTGAAAATGAATGATATGCTACCACGCTGGTCGTTAACTGATTTATATGCATCTGTGTCTGATGCCAAAATTGCAGATGATATTGCCTTTTGCCGCGCTGAGGCAGAGGCGTTGGCAAATTCTTATGAAGGCAAAATCACGACAAGTGATGGTGCGGCTTTGGCAGATCTGATTGGCCGCTATGAAGCCTTATCAGATAAAATCGGCAAATTATTATCCCATGCGGATTTGAACTTTGCGAGCGATATGACATCTGCTGAAGCAGGGCAACATTCGCAGACATTGCGCGAACAGCTGGCATCTGTATTTTCATCTTTATTATTCATCGAATTGGAATTGGCGGCCATGGATGAGGCGGCGTATCAGAAAGCGTTAAGCAATGCGTCTTTTGCCCATTTTCAACCATGGCTTCGCATTGTGCGTGCCAATGCGCCTTATCAATTAGAACAGCGGTTGGAACAAATGCTTGTGGAACGTGGGCCTGTTGGCAGAGGATCATGGGTGCGTTTATTTGATGAAACCATGGCAGGGCTGACATTTGATTTTGAAGGCCAAAGAGTCTCTGAGGCTGAAATTTTAAATATGCTGTCTTCCTCTAATGCAGGCCAACGCAAAGAAGCCGCAGAAGAATTCACCAAAGTGTTAAAAGAGAATGAAAAGCTCTTTACGCTGATTTTAAACGTCATTGCCAAAGACAGAGATATTGATGATAGCTGGCGGGGATTTGAAACACCAATTTCATCACGCAACCTTGCCAATGATGTAGATGATCATGTGGTTGATGCCTTGGCAGATGCGGTGACAGCCCGCATGAAAGATATCTCTCATCGTTATTACGGCATGAAAGCCAGATGGTTTGGGTCTGAAAAATTGGCATGGTGGGATCGCAATGCGCCTTTGCTTGGCGATGATGATCGCAGCTATAGCTGGGACGAAGCCAAGGATATTGTGATTGAAAGCTTTGCGACTTTTGATGCCGAAATGGCAGAGATCGCAAAGGGCTTTTTTGATAAGGGCTGGGTTGATGCTGCCATTACAACAGGCAAAGCCTCTGGTGCTTTTGCCCATCCAACTGTGCCATCTGCACATCCCTATATTCTGGTGAATTTCGCTGGTAAGGCGCGTGATGTGATGACATTGGCGCATGAAATGGGTCATGGCATTCACCAAGTTTTGGCATCCAAGCAAGGGGCTTTAATGGCTGATACGCCGCTGACTTTGGCAGAGACCGCATCTGTATTTGCAGAAATGCTTACCTTCCAAAGATTATTGGCTGATGCGCCTGATGAAGCCACACGACGCTTCATGTTGGCTGGCAAAATCGAAGATATGTTAAACACGGTGGTTCGCCAAATCGCGTTTCATAATTTTGAAGTGAAATTCCACAGCGCGCGTGCCGCAGGTGAATTAAGCGCATCTGAGATTGGTGATATCTGGATGGAAACACAAAAACAGGCCCTTGGCCCGCATGTGATGGTGGATGAACCATATCGCAATTTATGGTCATATATCCCGCATTTCATCCATTCGCCTTTTTATGTTTACGCTTATGCCTTTGGCGATTGTTTGGTCAATGCCCTGTGGCAGGTTTACCAAGATAGTGCGGATAAGGGTGTCTTTGTTGCGCATTATAAAGAGCTGTTATCAGCAGGCGGCACAAAACGATATGATGCGGCCTTGGCACCTTTGGGGCTGGATGCAGGTGACCCACAATTCTGGCATAAGGGGCTGGATATGATTTCAGGCATGATTGATGAATTGGAAAGGGTCAGCGCATGAGCGAATTAGACGGCTCTGCCCTTGGTGGGCGCGTAAAACGTTATGCAAAGGTTACAAGCACTGTTGGCGGTCTTGCCGCACGCATGGCGGGTGAACGTTATCTTGGTCTAAAAGTTGATAAAGACCAACATGCCGCGCAATTACGGGCGGCGCTTGGGGGGTTGAAAGGGCCATTGATGAAGGTGGCACAAATTTTATCCACCATTCCAGATGCTTTGCCGCCAGAATATGCCAAAGAATTATCAGCCTTGCAGGCAGATGCGCCATCAATGGGTTGGTTATTTGTCAAACGGCGTATGCGCGCGGAATTGGGTGCTGATTGGCAATCCAAATTTGCGTCATTTGATAAAGAAGCGATCTCAGCGGCATCACTTGGTCAGGTTCATAAAGCAACAAGTGCCGCGGGTGAGGCGCTAGCAGTCAAATTGCAATATCCAGATATGCAATCTGCCATTGACGCTGATCTGAAACAGTTAAAGCTGGCTTTTTCTGTTTATGAACGGTTTGATTCAGCCATCTCCACAGATGATATTTATAACGAATTATCAGCGCGTTTGCGTGAGGAGCTTGATTACCGTCGTGAAGCGCAAAATATGATGCTTTATCATGACATGCTGAAAGATGAGGCCATGGTAAATTTGCCAGTGCCACAGCCTGATTTATCAACTGAACGGCTTTTGACCATGAGCTATATCAAAGGTCAAAAATTGATGGATTTTCTGGCTAATGATCCAAGCCAAGAGATGCGTAATCAGATTGCCATGAATATGTTCCGCGTCTGGTATGTGCCATTTTATTATTATGGGGTGATTCATGGCGACCCGCATCTTGGCAATTATTCAATTTGTGAAGATGGTAAAATTAACCTAATGGATTTTGGGTCTATTCGGTTATTCCGCCCTGATTTTGTGGGTGGCGTCATTGATTTATATCGCGCGTTGCGTGATGGGGATGACGCATTGGCGGTCCATGCTTATGAAAAATGGGGCTTCCATGGTTTGGATAAAGAAGCCATTTCTGTTTTGAATGTGTGGGCTGGCTTTATCTATGCACCGCTTTTGGAAGATAAGGTGCGCCCCATTCAGCAAATGCGCTCTGGGACAGAAGGGCGCGAATTGGCTGGCAAGGTGCATGAAGAATTAAAACGCATTGGCGGCATTAGACCACCAGCTGAATTTGTGCTGATGGATAGAGCCGCTGTGGGGTTGGGTTCTGTGTTCTTGCATCTGAAAGCAGAGGTAAATTGGCATCAATGTTTCCATGACTTAATTGATGATTTTGACACAGATGCTCTTGCCAAACGCCAAAGAGATGCCGCGCTTGGGGTTGGTCTGCCAGAAGATTTGCTTGTCAGATAACCTTGCTGTGCAAATCGTTTGGATCATAAAAAAGGCAGGGTCTCCCCTGCCTTTTTGGTGTTTATCTGCCTATTTTTTTAAGGCTAATGCAATTTGCTGAGAAGCTGGTCGATTGAGGCTTTGGCATCGCCATAGAGCATGCGTGAATTATCCTTAAAGAACAGGGGATTTTCGATGCCTGAATAGCCACGCCCTTGTCCTCTTTTAGAAATCACCACCTGTTTGGCTTTCCAGACTTCCAAGACTGGCATGCCTGCAATTGGGCTGTTGGGATCATCTTGCGCGGCGGGGTTCACAATGTCATTTGCGCCAACAATCATCACCAAATCTGTTTCAGGGAAATCATCATTGATTTCATCCATTTCAAGCACAATATCATAAGGCACTTTGGCTTCGGCCAATAACACATTCATATGACCTGGCAGACGCCCTGCGACAGGGTGGATGGCAAAGCGCACTGTTTTGCCAGCGTCACGCAACCTGCGTGTCATCTCGGAAATGGCAGATTGTGCCTGTGCCACCGCCATGCCATAGCCTGGAACGATCACAACGCTATCTGCGGCTTGCAAATCAGCGGCAAGGCTGTCGATATCTGTTGGGATCATCTCGCCTTCTACTTCCATTTGTGGGCCAGATGTGGTGCCCCATCCGCCAAGAATAACCGACAAGAAATTACGGTTCATGGCGCGGCACATAATATAGGATAAAATCGCACCAGATGAGCCCACAAGCGCGCCTGTGACGATCAACAAATCATTGCCAAGCAAGAAGCCTGTTGCAGCAGCCGCCCAACCTGAATAGCTGTTTAGCATAGAGACAACAACTGGCATATCTGCCCCACCAATGGCCATCACCAAATGCGCGCCAATGATAAAGGCAATGATGGTCATCACAATCAGCGGCCATGTGCCAGCGTGATTTAAATAAAGGGCACCAAGATAGACACACCCAACAAGCATCGCAATATTGATCAAATGCCTGCCTGGCAAGACTAAGGCTTTGCCGTCAATTGTGCCAGATAATTTACCATAGGCAATGATTGAACCTGTAAAGGTAATGGCACCAATAAAGACACCAAGGAAGATTTCAACTTCATGAATGATGATCTCTATTTTATCTGTCATCAGCGGCGGTTCTAGCTGTGAATTAATGCCAATAAAGACAGCGGCCAGACCCACAAAGCTGTGCAGGGCGGCAACCAATTGGGGCATGCCTGTCATTTCCACACGCTGGGCAACCACCGCACCGATGGCAGCCCCAATCACAAGCATGATGATCAAATAGCTAGATAAGCCCACACCTGGGCCAAAAATAGTGGCAATGACAGCCAATGCCATACCCACAATGCCGTACCAGACAGCGCGTTTGGCCTTTTCCTGATTTGATAGCCCACCAAGAGACAGGATAAATAAAACCGCGGCTGAGATTGAAATGGCGGTGACGATATTTTGATCCATAATCCTATCTCCCCCTTAGCTTTTCTGGAACATGGCAAGCATACGGCGTGTCACCATAAAGCCACCAACGATGTTAATGGTTGCAATCAAAACAGATACCCCAGCCAACAGCCACACAATGGAATTGCCTGTATCCAATTGCAGTAATGCACCCAAAATAATGATCCCTGAAATGGCGTTTGTCACAGCCATTAAGGGGGTGTGAAGTGAATGGCTGACTTTCCAAATCACTTGGAAGCCGACAAAACAAGATAACGCAAAAACGATGAAATGCTGCATAAAGCTTGACGGGGCATAATGGCCAATCACAAGCATCATAAGCCCACCAGCCACAAGCATGGCGGTTTGTCTTTGGCCTGCTTTGCGCATGGCCGCCATTTCCTCTGCGGCAATTTCTTCTGGTGTTTTTTCAGGCGTGGCAGGGGCTTGTGGTTTGCCGATGGCCTGAATTTTTAACGGAGGTGGCGGAAAGGTAATCTCGCCCTGATGAACCGCGGTGACACCACGGATCACATCATCTTCCATATTGATCACAGCTTGACCATCTTTTTCAGGTGTCAAATCATCAATCATATGACGCAAATTGGTGGCATAAAGATTCGATGATTGCGTTGCCATGCGCGATGGGAAATCGGTATAGCCAACAATTTTGACGCCATTATCACTTTCGATAATTTCACCAGCTTTGGTTAAATCACAATTGCCGCCTTGTTCAGCTGCCAAATCCACCACAACAGACCCTGGCTTCATTAATGAGACCATTTCTGCTGGCCATAATTTTGGCGCAGGACGCCCTGGGATCAAGGCGGTGGTAATCACAATGTCAATCTCAGGGGCTTGTTCGCGGAATAAGGCCATTTCCTTTTCGATGAATTCAGGTGAGGCAGGTTTGGCATAGCCGCCTTCGCCAGAGCCATCTTCGTCAAATTCCAACATCAGAAATTCAGCGCCCATTGATTCAATTTGTTCTGCGACCTCTGGGCGCACATCAAAGGCACGCACAATCGCACCCAAAGACTGGGCTGTGCCAATGGCGGCCAGTCCTGCGACACCCGCGCCGATCACAAGCACTTTGGCAGGCGGCACCTTGCCAGCGGCGGTGATCTGACCTGTAAAGAAGCGTCCAAATTGGTTGCCTGATTCAATGACAGCACGATAGCCAGCGATATTAGCCATAGATGATAAAACATCCATTTTCTGGGCGCGGCTGATGCGTGGCACCATATCCATTGCCAACAGGCTGGCACCTGTTTGCTTTACCTGTTCAAGCAAATTTTCATTTTGCGCAGGGGATGCCCAGCAAATAAGGGTTTGGTCTTTTTTCAAATACCCAACTTCTGTATCGGTTGGGGTACGGACTTTCATCACGATATCTGAGGAAGCAAATAACGCAGGCGCATCTTTGCAAATGGTTACACCAACCGCTTCATAATCATGATCTGAAAAACGGGCTTGATCACCAGCGCCTGTTTCCAAAGACACCTCATATCCAAGCTTCATTAATGCCTTTGCGCTATCAGGCGTAATCGCAACGCGTGCTTCGCCCTGATGAGTTTCTTTTGGTGCGCCTATCCTCATGGCACTCCTCCTTTTTGTAAGAGCGTTTTCAGCTCATGTTATCGTGATGCCGCTCTGGTCGCCGATCCTGTCCTTTTTATATACTGATATTGGGCGTGGGTAGATTATGGGTGCGTTCAAACTAAATCAGAAAAAACACATAAAAAAAACCGCCTAAAGAGATATCTAGGCGGTTTTGCATATGTCACGGCTTTTAAATCAATAATGATCTAGAAACCCTCGCGTTCCATACGCTTGCGCTGCAATTTGCGCACACGACGCGTTGATTCGGCAACTTCACGAGCGCGACGTTCCGACGGCTTTTCAAAAGCACGACGGTTCTTCATCTCGCGAAATAGGCCTTCACGCTGCATTTTCTTTTTCAGAACACGCAGAGCTTGGTCAACGTTATTGTCACGAACAGCTACATACACGGCTGTCACATCCCTTCTAGTAAGATAGGTGTTTCAAGAGGCTGTGATTATAGGCAGGTCTTTTGGATTTGTAAAGAGGGGGAAGGCTGTTCACCTTTCGTAATCTCTTTACCCTATCTGCGCCCTTTGCGGTCTTGTCCTATAAGAGGCATCAGCTTATATTAAGGATAGTGGCCGATCAGTGAATGATAATGATTTGGGTTATCTTCTTTTTTTCGTCTCATCTTTTTTTCGACAAGGGTTTAAGTAATGACAGATATTCATGAGCCAGCCAGAGCCATTGCCAAGGCATGCTTAAATCATGTGCCATTTGATGGCTGGACAGAAGACACGCTTGCTATGGCGGCATCTGATTGTGGGTTCAACAGCCATGATTGGCAGGTATATCTATCAGCTGGCGTGATTGATGCGATCCTCTTAAATGGGCAAATGGCAGATGAAGAGATGGCGTCTGCCTTTCATGCCCTAGAGACAGTGCCTGAAAAAACGCATCTAAAAATACGTGAATTGATACTGATCAGGCTTCATCAAGGCCGACCGCATAAAGAAGCGATTGCCAAAACAGTCTCTTATCTTGCACAGCCACGTTATGCCAGCACGGCAAGCAAATCACTTTATGCGAGCGTTGATGCGATGTGGCGTGCCGCAGGTGACGAGGCAACCGATTTTTCATTTTATTCCAAGCGCGCGACCTTGGCGGGTGTCTATAGCGCGACCTTATTGTGTTTTTTGGCAGATGACAGTCCCAATTTGGAAAAGACAGAAGCGTTCCTTGATCGCCGCTTAAAAGATGTGGCGCAAATTCCAAAAATAACTGCCCCTGCCAAAGCAGCTGTTGGGCGGCTATCGTCATTGGTATCATCTTTGGCAGCTGGGGTGCGCCGTCCTTTCTAGCCAGATACGCGCATGAGCTTTAAGAAGAATAACCAGCTGGCCTTGTGCCCGCTCTGTTGGTCTATGCTTGCCAAACATAGGTAAAATTTGATAGCAAGGCCATCCAGATAATTTTTACATAAAGCCTTATTTTCTGATGCCGATTAAAGTCCCAGATAATTTACCAGCATTATCGCAGCTTCATAATGAACGTGTGGATATCATCCCGGATATGAAAGCGGCGAAGCAGGATATTCGTCCCTTGCGCTTGCTGATGTTGAATCTGATGCCAAAGAAAAAGGAAACAGAGATTCAATTTGCGCGGCTTTTTGGCAATTCGCCACTACAGGTCGAATTGATTTTGATGACCACAGCTAGTTATCAGCCAACCAATACAGAACCAGCTTATCTGCGCCGTTATTATCGCCAGCTTGATGATGTCAAAGATCAGTTTTTTGATGCTTTGATTGTCACAGGTGCGCCTGTTGAAACCATGGATTTCGATCAGGTCAGCTATTGGCAAGAGTTAAAAGAAATCTATGAATGGTCGTTAACACATTGTTTCAGACGCCTTGGCATTTGTTGGGGCGCACAAGCCTTGATGAAGCTTGCTTATGATGTGCCTAAATTTACCATGGATGATAAATTATTTGGGGTGTTCCGCCATAATCTTGCGCCAGATGCTGGCAGGTTACTTCATGGCTTTACCCAAGAGTTCCCAATGCCTGTGTCTCGTTACACAATGAATATGAAGTCAGATATCGATGCTGCTGGTTTGCGGGTGTTGGCTGAATCTGATGAAGTTGGTATTGGCATGGTGCGGTGCGAGACGACCCAAGATTTATTTGTATTAAATCATCTTGAATATGATGCACAAACGCTCGCTGCTGAATATGAAAGAGATGCCAAAGAGGGTTTGGATACAAAACTGCCAGCAAATTATTATCCAGATGATAATCCAAATATGGCGCCGGTAAACTATTGGCGCCCATTTGCCTATCTTTTAATGTCAAATTGGCTGAATGATCTCTATCAGTCTACTTTATATGACTTATCGTCACTATCACGCAAAGGATAGGTAATATGGCCAATTTTGCGTCCTGTTTTATAACCTGTCTTGCCATATAAATGCGTGGAAACTTCATCCATTGACTGCAGGCCAGCAATTTGCTCTGCATGTTGTCCTAGCAAGTTTTCCATGCGCCATGAATGGCTCATACTGACTTTTCGCATTGGTAGGCCGCCAACAATACGTGCCAACTGCTCGAACTGAGAGCAATTAGCCCCTTCAATCGTCCAATGAAAAGAATTATGCGGGCGCGGTGCGATTTCATTAAAAATGATTTCACCCTCGCTCGTCACAAAACTCTCCATAGCAAGGATGCCAAAAAGGTCTAGATGATTTGCAATCGCTTCCACAGCTTTTTGTCCATCTGTAATAATCTTATCTGCGAGAGGTGCTGGTGCGGTTGAGTGCGCTAATATGCCATCCTTATGATTATTTTCGGCGGCGGGGAAATGTGTCACCACGCCTGATTTATCGCGGGCAATCAAAAAGCTTGCTTCAGTTTCAAATGAAATAAAGGCCTCTAAAATAAGAGCCGTGCCCCCCATTTGAGCCCAAATATCTTGGATATTATCACCTGAAGAGACACGTAACTGGCCTTTGCCATCATACCCATCACGGCGTGTCTTCAACACACCTTTACCATCTAGCTCAGCTAAGGCTGTTTGAAGGTCCTGTTCTGTATCAATTTGCCAAAAACGCGGCGTCGCAATTCCAAGAGATTGAGCCATTGTCTTCTCGCTAAAGCGGTCTTGTGCTGTATCAAGTGCCTTAATGGATGGGCTGACGATAGGCAGATGTTTCGCCAATATGGCTAAGCTTGCTGATGGGACATTCTCAAACTCAGATGTAACGCCATCAATAGATTTCGCAAATGCGGTCAAGGCCGCTTCATCATCATATGATGCTGTTGTGCAAAAGGCAGCCACATCACCTGCTGGTGAGTTATCTGCATCAGGCGCAAAAATATGTGCGCGCATGCCAAGATTGGCAGCAGCAATTGCAATCATTCTGCCAAGTTGTCCAGAGCCAAGAATGCCTATCGTCGGGATCATAATGCTGGGTTCCTGTCGCTCTTTGTTATGGGTTTTCTTTTAAGATGGAATTTCGGCCACGTTATCTGTCTGCGAGGCACGCCACTCAATCAGCTTTTGGCGAATGGCCTCATCTGATAGGCTTAAGATTTGAGCAGCAAAAAGAGCAGCATTTTTAGCGCCAGCCACACCGATTGCTAGCGTGCCAACTGGCACACCTGCAGGCATCTGAACGATGGATAATAAAGAATCCATACCCTTTAGTGATTTTGATTCAACAGGCACGCCCAAGACAGGCAGATGTGTATGAGAGGCAATCATGCCTGGCAAATGTGCCGCGCCACCTGCGCCTGCGATAATGACCTCAACCCCTTGTGAATGTGCAGATTTGGCAAATTCAGATAGTCTATCTGGCGTGCGATGAGCAGAAATAATACGGGCATCACATGATATGCCAAGTTGCTCCAAAATATCTTTGGCATGTTGCATCGTTTCCCAATCAGATTGGCTTCCCATACAAATTGTAATTTTGGCACTTGCAGAATGTGAGGTCATGGCAAAGTCATTTCTATTGCGGGTCACGCAAAAATTTAGTGTTAAGCGATAATGTCAGGCAAAATATGCGCTCTTAATTTTATGATTTCATCTTTAAGCATAAGTTTGCGCTTTTTCAACCGTTGTAATTGAAGCTGATTTATAGGCGTATCTTGCGTTAATCTGTCAATAACATCATCAAGATCGCGATGTTCAGATATTAAATTATCCAAACGCACCTGAATGATATCTTGATTTGCAACTTCAGTCATGCTGAACCCTTGAAAATTGCCTCGGTTGCGATGGAGTTACTGTATCCTATTTACAGCCAATATTCTAGCCGGTGCTTATCTCAAATTATGCCTAGACAAATACAATCGCACCATTGCAAGATATTCGTGAATTTTTACAGTCATGACTAGAGGTATCAATGGGACAGGCAATGAGTAAGATATTGAGTGAGGC
>JBMHDH010000031.1:0-8438 GCA_049889495.1 Puniceispirillaceae bacterium (SeqCode)
TCAAGCGTCAATTCGCCGCCATGCGATAAGATCACATCTGATGCAATTGACAAGCCAAGGCCTGTGCCGCCTGTTTGCTTATTGCGCGATGATTCTAATCTGATAAAAGGCTTTATGGCATCTGCATAATAGGCAGGGTCAATGCCTTGCCCATCATCATCAATGAATAACACAAGTTCATCTTCATGTTGTTTTAAGCGCACCTCTGCGCTGTCCGCATAGCGTAACGCATTGCCAATCACATTATCTAGCGCACGTCTGATGGCTTGAACTCTGATTTCAACCGCGGGAAACCGACCAGCAGGCATCACAAGGCGTAATCTGCCAGGATGGGCATTGGCATAATTTTCGACAATTTGCCTTACGATGTGATCAAAGCGCGCTTCGACAGATGCTTCGGTGCCTTCGCCTCTGGCAAAGGATAAATAGCCTTCGATCATCTGTTCCATTTCTGCGATATCACGGTCAATGGGTTCAATATCAGAGCTGTCAGATGCCAGAGCGGTATGAAGGCGCATGCGTGTTAAGGGGGTGCGCAAATCATGGCTGACCCCTGCCAACATGGCAGTGCGTTCTTTCATCTGTCGGTCAATGCGGTGGCGCATTGCTTGAAACGCACGGCCAGCCAATCTGATTTCCTTGGCGCCTTCAAGCCTGAAATCTTCAATCTCTCTGCCAAGACCCAATTGACGGGCGGCATTGGCAAGCCTGTGGATCGGGCGGACCTGTCCGCGCAAAAATAACAAGGCAATAATAAATAACAAGATAGAGGTCGAAATGGTCCAGCCAAGAAATGTCCAGCTGGTTGATGAAAATAAGCGTTTGCGACCTGCTGCGATTTTTAACACCCCATCTCCCAATTGCACATAGATAAAGATCAAATCTTCATCTGATAACACATCAGCATACCAAGGATAGTTGATGCGGACATTTAACGCTTTGGTTAAGCTGTCTTCTGCAAAAGAGGGGGAATGCACGGCAGGCGGTATTTGCAGTATCGCCTGTGGTTCATAAGTGAGCTGAAAGTTAAAATAGGTGGCACCTTTATTCAGCCCTGCTTTCAAGCTTGCCTCATCAGGGGTCGCGCCAATTTCATCGATCAGCAATTGGATTTCTGAGGCAAGCGAATTGGCCATATAGCGTGTCACAGTGTCCCAATGGCGTTCATAAAACACAAAGACGGTGATGACCTGCACCAAAATCATTGGCACCAAGATAATGGATAACATCCGGCCAAATAATGTTTTTGGTAAATAAGTGCGTAATCTCATAAGGCCTCTTTTAAGGGGGGATGATGGATATGATTAAAGCTGTTCTACAGGCTTTGATCTTTGCCAGTGCGTAATGCCCAACCTGCCCCTCTGATGGTTAAAAGATGAAGCGGTTTTTTCGGATCCGCTTCTAATTTACGGCGCAAGCGGGCAATTGCCACATCAATGGAACGTCCTTCCATGCGACCTTCAAGATAATCATGTAATGCCTCTCGTGATAAGGTCTCGTTGGGATGAGAGGCAAAGGCATTAAGCAAATCACGTTCGGCTGTGGTGATGTGGATCGGACGACCAGAGGAAAGCAGGCGGCCTTTTTCGATCTCATATATAAATTCGCCAAAGGTGATAGCCGTGTTATCATCCTCATCTGGTTGACGTGATAAGATGCGCTGGATGCGCAAGATCAATTCTCGCGGCTCAAATGGTTTTGCGATATAATCATCTGCGCCAGCTTCTAGGCCATCAATGCGATTTTCTGTTTCTGCCATGGCCGTTAAGAACAAGGCTGGCACATTATTATGGGCGCGAATTTCAGACAAAAATTCCACCCCATTTTGGCCTGGCATCATCACATCAATCACCAGTAAGTCAAAGGCAAAGGCAGATAATAAATGATGGGCATCTTTGGCGCTTGGCGCATCTGTAACACGAAACCCGCTTTCAGATAAAAAGCGGCGCAACAAATCACGAAGGCGATCATCATCATCAATAACCAAAATATGCGGTTGATCTGTCATCATCTGTTTCCTGCGTGATGGAACAGGGGCCATCTTTGCTGGGATTTCCTGTTGCGGTCTTTATTTTTTATCAATGCCAGTCACAGTGTCATCATTCAATAAATGGCTTAACACACGCTGAAAGCCATCAACCGCGCCAACACCGCATTGGGTATAGGCTTTGGCAAAACGCCGTGACTGCAAGTCATTTACCTGTTGTTCTAATGTGCGGCCTTTTGCTGTCAGACGCAACAATCTTTGGCGTCTATCGGTCTCGCCTGTGCGCTGTTCCACATAGCCTTCATCAATCAGCTGTGATAGCACACGCGATAGGCTTTGTTTGGTAATGTTCAAAATCTCAAGCAAAGATGAGACTGTCATATCAGGATGGCGACCAATGAAATACAGCGCTCTGTGATGCGCTCTGCCAAGACCAAGCTCTTCTAGCATGGCATCTGCTTCGCCTGTAAAGTCTCGATAAGCAAAGAACATCAGCTCAATGCCGCGACGCAATTCTGCCTCTGTTAAAAATAAAGCTTTGTTTAAAGGTTTTATGTCAGTCATGTTGACCCATATTAACAATACTGCTAGTCAGATAAAAGACAAAAATTTCATGATTTACATAAAGGGTCAGAACGCATGTCTATTATTCCGTTTGATGACAGAGATGGTCAGATTTGGTTAGATGGCGAATTGGTAGCATGGCGCGATGCCAAGTCACATACTTTAACGCATGGCTTGCATTACGCCAGCACTGTGTTCGAAGGTGAGCGTGCCTATGGCGGCGTCATTTTCAAATCACGCGAACATACAGAACGCCTGCGCAACAGCTGTAACTTGCTTGATTTTGATATCCCTTATTCAGATGACGAATTAGAAGAGATCAAAAAACAAGTGCTAGACGCCAATGGCATTGTCGATGGCTATGTGCGCGCTTTTTGTTGGCGTGGGTCTGAGATGATGGCGATTTCAGCGCAAAATACAACAACGCATGTGGCTGTGGCTGCGTGGGCTTGGCCAAGCTATTTTGACCCTGAAACAAAGATGAAGGGCATCACATTGGACATTGCGGATTGGAAGCGTCCGTCACCAGAATCAGCACCAGTTCATGCCAAAGCCGCTGGTCTTTATATGATTTGCACCATGTCAAAACATGCCGCAGAACGCAAAGGCTTCACAGATGCGTTGATGCTTGATTATCGCGGTTATGTGGCAGAAGCCACAGGGGCCAATATCTTTTTCTTGATGGATGATGGCAAGATTCATACCCCTGAAGCGGATTGTTTTTTGAATGGCATCACAAGACGCACCGTTATTGAATTGGCGCAAAAAGAAGGCTTTGAGGTGGTTGAACGCCATATCATGCCAGAAGATATGGCACATGCCAGAGAGTGCTTTTTAACAGGCACCGCCGCCGAAGTGACACCTGTATCACAAATCGCAGATTACAGCTTCACGCCTGGAAATGTGACACGTACCTTGGTGCAAGCCTATGATGATCTGGTTAATCGCAGATAGGCTTTAAAAGATTTTCAAAATAACAAGGGCTCTTGCGGTATCAGCAGGGCCCTTTTTTCATGTTTTTGCGGGGCGGTCCGAGGGGATGCTGAGGGAATTTATGTATCTGACTGAGACAGAGCGGCTTTAAAATAGCTATAGCCTGTTTGCACCGTCAGTATGGCCGCAAACCAAATCCCAATCATGCCAATCATGTAACAGGCCTGATAGGCATCACTGCTACCGTCAAATAAAAATGTACCAATCAAAAAGCCAATGGCAATCAGCTGGGTGGTTGTTTTTAGCTTCGCAGCCCATGTGACATGAACAACGACATCAGATTTTGCCATAAATTCACGAAGGCCAGATACCAAAATTTCGCGTGTGACAATCGCAATGGCGGGCACAGCCAAAATCATACCAGATAGGGTGGTGCCCATTAAGGCCATTAACATGATCACAACCATCAATTTATCGGCAATCGGGTCAAGCATCCTGCCAAACACGCTGACAGATTGCCAGCGGCGCGCAAGATACCCATCAAGCCAATCAGTCGCAGAAGCAATCGCATAAAGGCAAAGCGCAAATAAAGCCATTTGATAAGTGGGTGTACCAATTAAGATCAACGCCACAACAGGTGCTGCCACCAGCCGTAACACTGTCAAAATATTTGGTATTTGCCGATACATAAAAAGGCCCCTCATGCATTTAGCCTAAATAGGCTAGGACAAGTCTTATAACCTTTTAAATGGGAATGGCATTTCTGTCTATAGCTGTGGGCGTGGGGATAATCAGCCCCTGATCAGCCTCTTAACGGGATCGCCGAAAAAATCAGCATCATGTTTTGGCATTGTGAAAATGATTATAGATGTCTTGTGCGGTCATCTCGGAAATGCCATCTACCATCATTAAATCAGCAACCGCCGCTCGTGACACCGATCTGGCAGATCCAAAATGGGCAAGCAAGGCTTTTTTGCGTTTTGGCCCGATGCCTTCAATTTCATCAAGTGGGCTTTTTAAGCTGGCATTGATGCGTCTGGTGCGGTGCGCACCAATCGCAAAACGGTGTGATTCATCACGCAATCTTTGTAAAAAATGCATCGCAGGGCTATCCATTGGCAGGGTAAAACTGTCTCTGCCATCAATATGGAATTGTTCTCTGCCCGCGTTTCTGTCTGGGCCTTTTGAGACGCCAACGACCATAATATCATCCAAAGATAATTCTTGCATTACCTCACGCACAGCATTGAGCTGGCCGCGCCCACCATCAATTAACAATAAATCTGGCCAATTATCTGTTTGTCTGTCGGGGTCTTCTTTTAAGGCGCGTTCAAAACGGCGAAAGATCATTTGCCGCATCATCCCAAAATCATCGCCATCATGAACCGCATATTTGCCGCTATCGCGCATATTGAATTTCCGATAGGCCGATTTTATAAAGCCATCAGGACCAGCACATACCATCGCCCCCACCGCATTCGTGCCTTGAATGTGCGAGTTATCATAGATTTCAACACGTTGCGGTGCCTCTTCCATATCAAACACATCTGCAACTGCCTCAAGCAATCTTTGCTGGCTTGCTTTTTCAGATAATTTACGCGCCAAGGCTTCATCGGCATTGCGCAATGCCATATCCATCATTTTACGTCGTCCGCCCCTGCTTGGGCGTGTTAAGCTGATGGCTTTGCCAGCCGCAGAGGATAACGCATCAGATAGCAACGCAGCATTATCTGGCAGATCTGAGACAAGCACAAAAGGCGCTGGCACTTTATCATCGTAAAATTGACCAAGAAAGGCGGCAAGAATTTCAGGCTTTTCCGCATCAGCTATATGTGTCGGGAAATAGGCCTTATTGCCATAATTGGTGTTGTTTCGGATAAAGAAGACCTGAATGCAAACTTGCCCCCCTTGTTTGGCAATGGCAATCACATCAGCGTCTTTAATGCCATCAATATGGATATCCTGCGAAGCTTGGATCATCGTCAAAGCCCGAATGCGATTGCGCCATAGCGCGGCGGTTTCAAATTCTAACGCTTCAGATGCGGCATGCATTTCTGCTGCATAGCTTTTTTGCACCTCATCCGATTTGCCAGCTAGGAACGCTTTGGCTGATTCTATTTGGGCGTGATAAGCATCTTGGCTGACATAGCCAGCACATGGCGCGGTGCATCTTTTGATTTGATATTGCAGGCAAGGCCGACTGCGGGTGGCAAAATCGGCATCTGTGCAAGTGCGCAACAAAAAGGCGCGTGTCATGGCCGTGATGGTTTTGTTCACTGCCCCTGCAGAGGCAAAAGGTCCATAATAATCAGCGCCTTTTTTTTGGGGACCGCGATGTTTTGCCAATCTACCAAAGTCATGATCTTTTGTAACCATGATATGGGCAAAGCTTTTATCATCTCGTAATAAGATATTATATCGCGGACGAAGCTGTTTAATCAGATTGGATTCCAGCAACAACGCTTCTACTTCAGTGGCGGTGACAATGATTTCAAGATGCTTTGTTTCAGCGACCATACGCATCAGACGGCCGTTTAAATTGGTCGCTCTGGTATAGCTTGGTACCCGTTTTGATAAATCGCGTGCTTTGCCGACATAAAGGGCCTCTTGATTTTCATCAAGCATGCGATAAACACCTGCTTTAGCGGGCAGGGTTTTTAACTGACTTTTCAGATAAGCAAGCCCCTTGGCAAAATCAGCATCGACTTGCCTGCCCTGATCAGGGGTATCATCTGTTTTTGACGTGATGTCAGTCACAATTTATCTCTTCATTTTTTGAAATCTTATCACCAGTTAATTTTTAAAATAGGCGTCAAACGCCAACAAGCCAAGATGTCATCTTATTTGTTTTTGACGCTTTTTCAGACAGATAAAGCAAATAGGTCATCATGCCTCTGAGTTGATAAGGACTTTTGTATTATCGCAGGCGAATCAGATAAGCGAATCTGTTCAGCTTGACCCAAAAATATTATCCACGATTCCTGTGGATAACTCTGTAGATAAGTTTCAAGAATCAGGCCTTTTCTATAGTTAATCTGGGAAAAAGCTATAAATTGCCTAAAAAATAGGCAATATTTAAAAATTGTTTAAAAACAATGTGATAGCTAAAATCAAGCCTGTTTATATTAATTTATTTCTGAATTTTTTAAGAAGTTGGCCTGAAATAAGGCAAAATAAGACTGATTGTGCAAAACTTTAAGTTGTGTCCCCTAGAATTGCTGTGACAGGAACAGAAAATAAAAGCCAATAAAAACAACGGCTATTAGGCGATTGAGATAAATCTTTGTGATTAAAAGGCTTGAAAAAACGACGGCGACAAGCACAAAAGCAAGCAATGTAATGACAGAGAAATCTGGTCCAGCTGGCAAAGGGGCAATGAGGCCAGCGATGCCCAAAATGATCCCGAGATTAAAAATATTTGACCCGATGATATTGCCTAATGCGACATCAGCGCGTTTTTGCAAAATGCTGGCAATCACAGCAACAATTTCGGGCAATGAGGTGCCAATTGCGATGATTGATAAACCAATGGCAGCTTCGCTCATGCCAGCATTGCGTGCCAAAATGACGCCGCCTTGCACCATGAAATCAGATCCAATCAGCAAGGCCGCAATTGATAAGGTGATCATAATGATAGAGCGGGCAAACCCAATTGGCGGGGTGTCTTCGCTTTCAACCTCGCCTTTGCGCATCACATAAAATAAATAGGCAAAGGACGCGATTAGAAGGCTGATGGCCGTGATGGTTGTGATAGCGTGAAATATCAGCAGGCTGGCGGTGGTAAGAGTGGTAAAGCCAAGCATAATCTGGCCATTGCGAATGCTATTGGGCGCTATCATATGAAACGGTGCCACCAAGGCGCCAATGCCCAATACAAGCAAGCTGTTGGCCACATTAGAGCCAAGCACATTGCCAAGGGCAATATCAGATTTGCCAGCTAAAGCGGCTTGGACTGAAACAATTAATTCAGGCGCAGATGTGCCGCCAGCGACCACAATAATGGCAATCACCATTGGTGAAATTTTGAAATGATGGCCTAAATTGGTGGTGGCTGGGATCAAACTATGCCCCCCTAATGCCAAAAGCAAGGCACCAAACGCCAATAAAAAGATAGCGGCAAGAGGGGTTGGGCCAGAAAGATATAAGAACAGATCAGAGACAGACATGCCAACCTTTAGGTAATCAAATGTGACCTCATGCATATATAAAAGACCAGATGATGGTCTATCATTAGGCAATGGGGTTGTGATAAGATATCGTGCGAATAAATCGCCCATAACCTAGCGTTAAGTGGAAAAGATACAAGCCTCAAATTGCCTGCCAATTTAGAAATCAGGATTTTGAAATAATGCATTGTCTTTTACGGCAAAAAGCCAGAAAGCCAGTAAGGTCATGACATCCCAACCAAACCGTTTTTTGACCGAGTCTGTGAAAGATCAACTGGCATGGGCCTTTGTTGTAATATGCCCGTTGTTTTTTTCATCGAATATGTTAATCGCCCGCGGCATGTCTGGTATTTTTCCGCCAATCTCAATGGCGTTCTCACGGTGGTTTTTTGTTGGGATTTTGGTGATCGGCAGCCTTATCATCCTGCGCCGATTTGAGTGGCGGACGGTACTTCGTGAATATCGGCAAATTTTATTTTTGGCATCTCTTGGTATGGGGTTATGTGGCGGGCCTGTTTATCTGGCAGGTGAGCTGACAACCGCGACCAATATTGGGCTGATCTATAGCGCAGCGCCTTTATTGATTGCGCTTTTGGCCTTTGTGGGATTTCGCGAAAC
The DNA here is from genome assembly GCA_049889495.1 of Puniceispirillaceae bacterium (SeqCode). GTDB lineage: Bacteria > Pseudomonadota > Alphaproteobacteria > Puniceispirillales > Puniceispirillaceae > UBA685. Next base: position 8,269 of record JBMHDH010000031.1, read on the forward strand.
GTTAACAAAACGTCAAGGCTTAGGGCTTACTCTTGGCTTAATTGGGGTTGTGATGATTTTGAGCCAAGCTGAAATGGCGCGGCTTTTCGATTTGCGTTTTAACACAGGTGATTTGTGGATTGTGTTGGCCACCATCAGTTTTTCTGTTTATTCGCTTGGCCTCAAATATC
>JBMHDH010000032.1:0-15424 GCA_049889495.1 Puniceispirillaceae bacterium (SeqCode)
TCACTTGGGCGATAGCTGGCTAAGGCTGATTTGGCGAAATGTTTATTTTGCGATAGAAAATTTTCAGGCCCTGAATATAGGTTGGTGAAATTGCATCTGCCACCGCCAGAGATGCGAATTTTCTCAGCCACTTTTTCACGATGATCAATCAAAATCACCTTATGACCTCTGGCTGCGGCAAGGCTGGCACAATAAAGACCTGCCGCCCCTGCGCCAAGAATTGCCACATCATAATCATAATCATAAGGCGAAGGTGATGTCATTGTGATGACGTCTCATCAGGTGATTTTGGCTTGAACAACCAATTGACAAAAAGATGCACCCCATAGCCGATGACAGGCAGGATAATCACAGCCAAGGCAAGTGGGATCAGACGCGCTTTATCATGGCCAGGCGCGATCAACCCTGCCATCAGGACGATCATTTCCGCAAGCGCAATCACCACCCAATTCATCGTCAACAACATATAACGCAGGAACCGCATCTTTTTTCTTATCCTTTTTTATTTGGCCATTTATCGCTTGCCGTCTTAGCCTTGATCAATTCAATTTTGCCCAATTCAATTTTGATCAAGCCAATTTTGACCAATCCAATTTTGCAATCCCGCAATTTGTGTTGCCAATGCCTCTGGCTGATACGCAAGGGCGGTCCCTTTGCCCCAAACAGGGTCAGGCCATGCAAAATCTGTTTTGCGACGCGCGATAATATGTAAATGGCATTGCGGTACCATATTGCCAATAGCCGCGATATTCATTTTGTCAGATTTTGTGTTTTCGCTGATCACTTTTGCAATGTGATTTGCGGCACGCATCATCTCATCATAGGAGGATATCTCTAGATCAAATAATTCAGAAATGCCAGCTTTCATGGGGATCAGCAAACACCATAAGATACGCGCGTCATCCACAAGCCGCAACTCACACCCTGCGATTGTCATCACATGATGCGAGCTGGTCTTTAATCTGTTATCTAGCGGATAATCAGTCATTCTATATCCCTATTTGGTTACATCCCTAGTGATTGGAGGCCAGAAAAGACAGCAAGGCTTCGGCTGTTTCTTGCGGGGCTTCTTCTGGCAGGAAATGGCCATAGGGCACCGCATGGCCTGTGACATGATGGGCCACTTTTTGCCATTCTGCGATGACATCATAGCGCGCCCCAACAAAGCCTTTTTCACCCCAAAGCACTTGGACAGGCATCGAAAGCTTTTCTGTCAGATCAGCTTCATCATGGATCAAATCAATGCCAGCGGCGGCACGATAATCTTCGCAAGATGCATGGATGACATCTTCATTTTGAAAGGCATCCAAATAAGCCTGAAAGGCCGCATCATCTAACCAGCCATCTGATTTTGACCACATTTGCAATTTTTGGCGCAAATAAAATTCAGGATTTTGGCCAATTAAGGTTTCAGGCAAAGGGGCCTTTTGAATCAGAAAAAACCAATGATAATAAGCGGTTGCAAATTTTTTATCTGTGCCCTCATACATGGCGTAGGTGGGGGCAATATCCAAAACAGACAGATGGGTGATACGCTCTGGATAATCTTTTGCAAGACGATGTGCGACGCGCCCCCCACGGTCATGACCAACCACAGCGAATTTTTCGATGCCAAGCTGATCCATAATGTCAATCATATCACCTGCCATGGCCCGTTTGGCATAGCCAGAATGATCAACACCAGAGGCTGGTTTTGGCGATGTGCCATAGCCGCGTAAATCCGTCATAATCATTTTCATATGGGGGGCAAGCATAGGCGCAATTTTACGAAATATGGCATGTGTCTGCGGATAGCCGTGCAAAAATAATACAGGCACGCCTTGCCCGCCTGATGTCACGGTAAAAGGCCCGATGCTGGTTTCGATAATGTGGCTGGTAAAGTCAGGGTAAAAATCAGTCATAATGTGAGGCGGCATTCTTTAACGGGTCATTTTCTGGCTTTGAATAACTTGCATAAACGATAGTCCGCCATCATAGTATAGCGTTAAACAATTGCCAATGGGGGGCGAATAATGAAGCACTATATGATTTTACATGTGGGGTTTGAGATGCCAACAAAAGAGATCATGCAAAGCTGGAATGATTGGTTTCAAAAAACCAAAGATATCACTGTTGATATGGGCGGTTTTATGGCAGGGCGCGAAATCACAAAAACTGGCACAGCTGACTTGAAAATGGATCTGGACTGCCTGACAGGCTATTCCATTATCCAAGCAGAATCGCAAGAGGCCGCTGAAGAGATTGCATCAACCAATCCCTTTATCACAGCCATTCGGGTTTATGAAATCCGCAAAGGCTAGCAGATAAGGAAAAAAGCCTGAAGGACATAGGAGCGTTTTGAAATGCAGACAAACAGGCTATTTTCAAGCAAATCGCGGCCCATGCATTATGGTAATTACCCGCTTCACCGCTTAAAACGCACAACGACGCTTGATGAAGCTTGTGGGGCACTGCCGCATCTTCGGTTTCACCGCCCTTTGCAACCAGATAATATCGTGAATGCGATGGCAGATCATCAGGCAATGCTAGATGCCATTCGTGATGGGCTTGTGAATAAGGCAAAGGCAGAGATTCCAGATGATGGGCAAGAACGTGCCAATCATGTAAAATCCTTTGGCTATTTTTGTGATGCGGCATTGGTGGGGATTGGGGCGATTGATGAAACGGTCTTCCTTGATCAGCCAACCCATAATTTAGATGTCAACTCGCTGGTTGATATGCTGCGTTCGCGCCAAACGAAAACTTTGGCAGCTGGCATTGATATGATTATGGCAGATCTAAAGGAATCCGTCGAAGCCCCGCCGCGAACCGTTGCCCATCATCACCGCGCGATTACCTTTATTTATGACTATCGCCGTGACCCCTATCCCGATGAGCCAGGGGCAGATTGGCTGGATGATGCACAGGCGCATCGGGCCTGTCTATTATCATCTGAAACCGCCATTGTGATTGCCAATTATATTCGCTTGCTTGGCTTTGATGCCAAGGCCCATACCATGGCGGCCTCAGATGTTGATCTGGCAAAAGTCGCGGTGCGTTCTGGTGTGGTGGTGAATGAAAAAGGCGATATGGTGGCGCCGTGGTTTGGCAAACGCTTTGGTCTTTCAGTTGTGACAACAGATATGCCGCTTGCCGCCGACCAGCCCTTGGCCCCTTTGGCAGATCAGCCGCAAACCGAATTGACAGGGTTCAATTGGAAGCTTGGCAGGCATAGCGCCAAAAATGCGTATAACCAAGATCCCTTTAAAAACCGAGATTATAAAGACAGTGCCTTGACGCTGGAAAAGCTGACTTATGTCGATCAGCCCACAACCTATTTAGATGAAGCCAATATCCCGCGTGTTCCCAAACGAACGGATATGTTTGCCAGAGCGCAATTTGGCGATATGGGCAAGGCCAATCAGAAAAATGCCACCAATGGCTATTATGCCAGAAAAGCACCAACGTCTTTTGCACAACGCCGCGCGCTTGGGGCATTTGTGTTGCTGCAAGATGGTGATGTCACCCCCCAAGATATGACGGCACATAACATATCAGATAATCAGGCCATCTCTGCACATCATTCAGATTTGATCAAAGCCACCAGCTATTTTCTTGGGGTGGATGCGGTTGGTCTGTCACGTTGTCCTGATTGGGTATGGTATTCGCATGATGCCAGAGGTGATGCGATTATCCCGCCACATGATAACGCCATTTCAATGGTGATTGACCAAGGCTTTGAAACAATGGAAGGGGCGTCTGGTGATGATTGGATTTCAGTGGCCCAATCTATGCGGGCTTATTTGCGCTTTTCCCTGCTAGGTGGGGTGATTGCGAATCAAATCAGACGCCTTGGCTATGAAGCCAAAGCCCATAGCGTCATGGATGGTGAGGTCTTACAGCCACCCTTGCTATTATTAAGCGGTTTGGGTGAGGTCAGCCGCATTGGTGAGGTCATCATGCATCCCTATTTAGGGCCGCGCTTAAAATCAGGTGTGGTGACAACCACCATGCCTATGGCGCATGATAAGCCCATTGATTTTGGCATGCAGAATTTCTGTGACTCTTGTCAAAAATGCGCCAGAGAATGCCCATCAGGTGCGATCACCGCTGGTCCAAAATTAATGTTTAATGGTTATGAGACTTGGAAATCAGATAGCCAGAAATGCACCACCTATCGCATCGGCACCGAAGGCGGCGCGATGTGCGGGCGGTGCATGAAAACCTGTCCTTGGAATCTGGAAGGCTTATTTGTCGAAGCGCCTTTCCGCTGGGCGGCAATGCATGTGCCAAAGGCCGCCCCCTTGCTTGCCAAGCTTGATGATATGGTTGGCCATGGCAAAATGAACCCGATGAAAAAATGGTGGTGGGATATCGCCTTGCAAGAGGATGGGGGCTATCGTCCGACAAGCCATCCTATCAATCAACGTGGCATCAGCCCAGAGCTAACCATTCATTATGATGAACAAACGCTGGCGGTTTATCCAGCGCCATTGACACCGCACCCTTACCCTTATCCTGATATGATGGATCGCGAAGCAGGCATTGCCGCCTATCAAGAGATGATCCCCGCAAAAGACTATCAGCGGCGTTTGTCACAAGGTGATGACAGCCATCTTCATAAACGACCAGATCAAGAACAGGATCAAGCAGCATCGCCTGTCTTGCCCATGATCGTCACAAAAGTCGAAGAATTAAATAATCGCATCACCAAATATGAAATGCGTCATAAAGAGGGCATAGATCTGCCAGCTTGGCAAGCGGGGGCACATATTGATGTGTTGGTATCGCCAGAATTTTTGCGGCCCTATTCGATGTCTGGCAATCCAGATGACAGATCTGTTTATCAAATTGCGGTATTACGCGAAGATCAGGGGCGTGGCGGCTCTTTGCTGATGCATCGGATTTTTACCGAAGGACGCCAGATTTTTATCTCGCATCCGATCAATCATTTTGCAATGACAGATACAAAAGAGATGGTCTATTTGATGGGCGGGGGGATTGGTATCACGCCTATGATTGCCTTTGCGCATGAAAGATTTGCAAAAAATTTACCTTTTCATTTACATTATTCAGTATCTTGTAAAGCGGATTTGGCATTTGTCTCTGATTTGTCAAATTTTCCTTGGTCTGATCAGGTGCATTACCATATTTCTGATGAAGGTGGCCGCCTCGATTTACCTGCCTTATTCCAGCAAGCTGATCCGTCATCTCATATCTATAGCTGTGGGCCAGAGGCCTATATGAGCGCGGTACGTTCAGCAGCGCAAGCCGCTGGTCTGCCAGAAGATCACATTCACCAAGAATTTTTCTCGGTGCCAGAATTGCCAGACTATGAAAATTATCCCTTTACCATTCACATTGAATCAACAGGGCAGATTTTGGATGTGCCAGCTGATAAAACCGCAGCTGATGTGTTGAATGATCATGGGTTTGGCGTGGATGTGAAATGTTCTGATGGCTTATGTGGTGTGTGCCAATGTGGGTATAATGACGGAGAAATTGAACATCGCGATTTTGTGCTATCAAAGGCGCAGCGCGAAACACAGCTTATTTTATGCCAGTCACGCGCCGCACAAAAAGATGGTCAAATCACGTTAAAGCTCTAAGATTAAGCGATAACAGCTTAGGAAGAGGCGGCTAGACTAACCAGCCCGCCCTATCAAAAGGATCCTTGCGATGTCTGCACAAAAAAACGCATCTGTAATTACGCCAGATCAGATTTCTGATTTTCAAAATGACGGTGTTGTTTTGTTAAAAGGCTTATTTAAAGACTGGGTGCCGCAAATTGAAAAAGCCATTGAAACCAATATGGCAAATCCTGGCCCTTATGCAGCCGAAAATCTGCAAGATGGTGAGGCAGGGCGTTTCTTTGATGATTATTGCAATTGGCAAACCATCCCTGAATTGGCAGATATCATGCGGCATTCGCCCGCCCCGCAAGCCGCATCTGCTTTGATGCAATCACAAAGCGTACAGTTTTTTCATGATCATGTGCTGGTCAAAGAACCTGGCACCTCAAAGCCAACCCCATGGCATCAAGATGCGCCTTATTATTTTGTCGAAGGCCAGCAGACTGTCAGTTTTTGGATCCCTGTTGATCCTGTTAAGCAAGCCAGCTTGCGCTCTATTGCAGGCTCTCATAAATGGGACAAAATGGTATTGCCAGTGCGGTGGCTAAAACAAGATAATTTCTATGCCAATAATGATGAATATTTGCCTGTGCCAGATCCTGATAAAGATCAGGCAGATTATCAGGTACTAGAATGGGATATGGAACCTGGCGATGCGATGGCATTTCATTATCGCTGTGTGCATGGGGCAAGAGGCAATGAAGCAACCACCAGACGCAGGGCCTTATCTTTGCGCTATGTGGGAGATGATGCACGCTATGTCACGCGCCAAGGGCGTACCTCGCCGCCTTTCCCAAATCATGAGATGAAAGAAGGGCAGAAATTGCGCGAAGATTGGTTCCCTGTGGTATGGCCGAAATAAGGGGATCATCTGATAAGATCATCAAGTGATTTGTACAATCCCCTCTTTTTTCTTTTGCCTCATTCTGATACATAACAGGCATTTATAACATAAGGGCTAGTGACGAATTTCGGCCCAACAATAAAATATAGCGGCAAAATAAAGCGGCAAAATAAAAGGCAATAAAGGCAAATGGCTATGAAGAATAAGACAATCGCGGTGATCGGTGGTGCTGGTTTTGTTGGGCGGGCTGTTGTTGAAAAACTGGCACGTCAAGGCGCACGTGTGATCATTTTGTCTCGGAACGCTGATCGTGCCAAAATGTTAAAGCCGCTTGGTAATGTCGGGCAGATCACAGCCATCGCAGGTGATGCGTTATCTGATGATGCGCTTGCACAACTTTTGGCGCCAGCTGATATGGTTGTGAATTTGGTTGGCATCTTGGCACCATCTGGCAAGCAAACATTCTCTGCCTTGCAAGCCGAATTGCCAGCGCGTCTTACCAATCTTGCCGCAGAAAACGGCATTGAAAAAATCGTCCATCTCTCTGCAATCGGGGCTGATTTAAAGGCCAAAAGCCGTTATGCCGTGACCAAAGCAGAAGGCGAGCGCGCCTTATTGCGCGGTGATGTGCCAGTGACCATTTTGCGCCCATCAATTATCTTTGGGGCTGGTGATGGCTTTTTCAATAGATTTGGCAGGATGGCGATGATTGCCCCTGCCTTGCCAGTCATTGGTGGTGGCAAAAATCTGATGCAACCTGTTTATGTCGGCGATGTCGCAGATGCGGTGGTTGCCGCCCTTGGCGATGCCAAGACAGATAATGAGATTTATGAGCTAGGTGGCCCAGATATCTATAGCTTTAAAGAGCTGATGCAAATCACCTTAAAGGCTGTCGGGCGCAAGCGGGCTTTGATATCTCTGCCTTTTGCGTTGATGCATGTCCCTGCAAGCCTTACTCAAATATTGCCAAATCCGCCTTTGACAAGAGACCAGCTTTATCAGCTTGAAAATGACAATGTCGTCAGCGAAAAAGCAAAGACGCTGGCTGATCTTGGCATTGCGGCACAAGCGGTTGATAAGCATGTGTTTGATTATTTGGCCCACTTACGCCCAGGTGGTCGTTTTTCTGCGAAATAACCCTTATTTTGCATAACGCCAAGATTGGATAACGCCAAGATTAGATAACACCAAGGCCTAAGGCGCCAAGCAATAACAGGCCAAGGGCCAAGCGGTAATAAACAAAAATCTTGAAATCTGCCTTGGCCAGCCATGCCATCATCAAACGGATGGCGATTAAGGCTGTGATAAGAGATAAGCCTGCAACCAGTGCAGCATCGCCAAATGACGCTGCCGCATCATTCCCAAAGAAATGACGTGATTTTAACAAGGTCGCACCGAGGATCACTGGCACTGCCATAATCATGGAAAAACGCGCTGAATCTGTTCTGGAAAAACCACGATAACGGGCGGCTGTCATAGTGACGCCCGACCGAGATGTGCCAGGGATTAACGCCCATATTTGCGCAAAGCCAATAATCACCGCATCCCGATAAGATAGCTCATGCATCGCGCGGCTGGTGGGGTAATCCTTATCAGCCTTATAAAGCAAGCCTGCAAAGATCAAATTGGCAAAAGCAACGGTCACAGCAAGGCGTAAAAAAGCTGGTTCTAGCAATTCAATCACAAGACCAACCAAGATCACAGGTAGGCTTGCAACCATAACCATCAGTGCCAAAGCAAGCCCATCAGGGGCGCATTTGCCAAGCGTAAAAAACCCAACCATCATGCGCCAAATATCGCGGCGCACCGCCACACATACCGCGCCTAATGTGCCAAAATGTGCCGCAACATCTAGCAACTGGCCCTGATCTGCCAAGCTTGTTAAGGCTGGCAATAAGACCAAATGGCCTGACGAAGAGATCGGTAGAAATTCGGTGATGCCTTGGATCACAGATAAGGCAATAAGCTGGGATGTATCAATCATGGGAGCCACCTTAAGTGATAGGGGCATCATCTGGCAAGTAATCTGTCACCTCAAGATCAGAAAGGTCCGATACGGACCTATATGGGGTTTGAATAATTTGTCGCAGGCAATGATTTTGCATGAGACTTGATTAAATTATCAAAATGGGTCATAATTGTTGTCCAAATTGCAAAACATCATTGGGAGGTGGTCACAGGCCATCTTTCAAAAGAATGGATGAGACTTCATATAGGAGACGGGCATGGCGTCAAAAATGCTACAGTTCGTAAAGACTGAAAAACAAATGCCAGCGAAGCGCACCGCCGATGAGCGTGCCAAGGATTTTGATGAAATCTATCGTGATTTTTCAAAAGACCGTGCTGAAGAGCAAGCCAGCCGCTGTTCGCAATGTGGCGTGCCTTTTTGTCAGGTCAATTGCCCGTTACATAACAACATCCCCGATTGGTTGATGTTAACGGCAGAAGATAGGCTAGAAGAAGCCTATCAGGTATCTGCCGCCACCAATAATATGCCTGAGATTTGTGGCCGCATCTGTCCACAAGACCGCTTATGCGAAGGCAATTGTGTGATTGAAAAAGGCTTTGAATCAGTCACCATTGGCGCGGTTGAAAAATACATCACAGAAACCGCCTTTGAAAATGGCTGGGTGAAGCCTGCCGCCCCAATCGCAGAACGTGACCAATCTATTGGTATTATCGGTGCGGGTCCTGCAGGCATGTCAGCGGCCGATATGCTGCGTCGCAAAGGGTATCAGGTAACAATCTATGACCGCTATGACAGAGCAGGCGGCTTGCTGATTTATGGCATTCCAGGATTTAAACTTGAAAAAGATATTGTGGAACGCCGCGCCAGATTATTGGCAGATGGTGGTATCACATTTAAATTAAATTGCAATATTGGCACCGATATCAGCTTTGCTGAAATCCGCGACGCCCATAATGCGGTTTTGATTGCCACTGGTGTTTATAAAGCGCGTGATGTGGCTCTGCCTGGTGCTGGTCTAGATGGGGTGGTGCCTGCCTTGTCTTATTTGACAGCGTCAAACCGCAAATCTTTGGGTGATGATGTGCCAGAATTTGATAATGGTATGTTAGATGCCAAGGGCAAAAATGTTGTAGTAATCGGCGGTGGTGACACAGCGATGGATTGCGTACGTACAGCCATTCGCCAAGAAGCCAAATCAGTGAAATGTCTGTATCGCCGTAACAAGGCCAATATGCCAGGGTCACAGCGTGAAGTGGAAAATGCCGAAGAAGAAGGTGTTGATTTCCAGTGGTTGTCAGCCCCCCAAGCCTTTGTCGGTGAAGGTGTGGTTGATGGCGTATTGGCACAGCGTATTCATCTTGGCCAAGCTGATGAAACGGGTCGCCAAGTCCCACAGGTGATCGAAGATTCAACACATCGTCTGGAGGCGGATTTGGTGATCAAAGCCCTTGGTTTTGATCCAGAAGATTTGCCAGCTATGTTCGATGAGCCAGCCTTGCGCGTGTCTAAATGGGGCACAGTTGCCATTGACTGGAAAACAATGATGACAGACATGCCAGGCGTTTTTGCCGCTGGCGATATTGTAAGAGGGGCCTCATTAGTTGTGTGGGGTGTGCGTGATGGCCGTGATGCTGCAGAACGCATTGATGCATTTGTGCAAGCTGAAGTAAGCGGTGCCAATAAGGCCGCTGGTTAAGCCATTATCCGTAGCAAAGAGATAAAAGATGACACATTTTAAAAACGATATTCTTGATCAACAGGCCTATTTGGCACGCCGCGCTGAAAATGAAAAGCGTCTGGGCGATGCTGGTATTTATGACCCGCAAATGGAACATGATAATTGTGGTGTTGGCTTTGTGGCCGCAGTGGATGGGAAACCATCACGTGCGGTTGTTGATGCGGCGATTGAAGCCTTGCAGTCAATCTGGCACCGTGGTGCGGTTGACGCTGATGGCATGACAGGCGATGGCGCTGGTATTCATATTGCCATTCCGCGCGATTTCTTTATCGAACATATCGCCAGAACAGGTCACAAGGATGATGGCGGTAAATTGGCTGTTGGCATGGTGTTTTTGCCACGCCAAGATTTGAGCGAACAAGAAACCTGCCGTTGTATTATCGAACAAGAAATTTTGGCCATGGGTTATGCCATATATGGCTGGCGTCAAGTGCCAACAGACACAAGCGCGCTTGGCCAAAAGGCGATGGCCACACGCCCTGAAATTGAACAGATCATGTTCTCAATGCCAGTGGATATGTCAGAAGAAGACGCAGAACGCCAGCTTTATGTGATCCGTCGTCGCATAGAAAAAGCGGTTCTATCAGCACAGATTTCTGATTTTTACGTCTGTTCCTTGTCAACACGCTCCATCATTTATAAAGGCATGTTTTTGGCAGAACAGGTCACAGCCTTTTATCCTGATTTGCTAGATTACAGGTTTGTGTCTGATTTTGCCGTCTACCATCAGCGTTATTCGACAAACACCTTCCCAACATGGCGTCTGGCACAGCCTTTCCGCGTGCTCGCCCATAATGGGGAAATTAACACAGTGCGCGGCAATATGAATTGGATGGCATGCCACGAAGACAGAATGCAAAGCCCTGTTTTTGGCGAGGCTGTTGAAGAGATTAAACCTGTTATTGCCAAAGGATCGTCTGATTCAGCGGCTTTGGATGCTGTCTTTGAATTGATGCTTCATGCGGGGCGTGATCTGCCAATGGTAAAATCGATGATGATCCCGCAAGCGATTGATGTCGGCGGTGAGTCTGATTTGGCGAAAATGTATGCCTATTGCAATGCGGTGATGGAACCATGGGATGGGCCAGCGGCGATTGCAGCATTTGCTGGTGATTGGGCCATTGGTGGCACAGATAGAAATGGTCTGCGTCCGATGCGTTACACCTTGACCAAAGATGGCTTGCTGATTGCGGGATCTGAAACAGGCATGGTTGTTGTCGCAGAGGAAAATATCTCAGAACGTGGCCGCCTTGGCCCTGGTGAGATGATCGGTGTTCATTTATCTGAAGGCCGTGTGATGCATGACGCTGAAATCAAAGAGAATTTGACAAAGCGTTCCCCATGGGGTGAGTGGATTGGCCGATCTGAACAGATGGATGATTTGCTGGCAAAGGCCAAGCAATCAAAGCGTGATTTGCCAGATGCTGATACCTTGCGCCGCCGCCAATTATTGGCTGGCTGGAGCTTAGAAGATATGGAATTATTGCTTCAGCCGATGGCTGAAGGTGGCAAAGAGGCTGTTGGTTCAATGGGTGATGATGCGCCTTTGGCCGTGCTTTCAAGCAAATATCGCGGCTTGCATCACTTCTTCCGTCAGAATTTCTCGCAAGTCACAAACCCGCCGATTGACAGCCTTCGTGAACGCCATGTGATGACCTTGCGCACACGTCTTGGTAATTTGGGCAATGTGCTAGATGAAGCCCCCGAACAATGTGATCATCTGTTGTTAAATTCGCCGATTTTAACAAATGCCGAATATGCGGCTTTGATCTCTCACCTTGATGACAAGGCTGTGATCATTGATTGTAGCTATGAAGCAGATGCAGGTGATGATGGGCTAAAACAAGCCTTAGACAGAATTCAGATCGAAGCTGAAAACGCGGTTCGTGGTGGCGTTGAACATGTCATGCTAACAGATGCGATGGCCAATGCTGAGCGCATGCCAATTCCGATGATTTTGGCAACAGGTGCGGTGCATTCTCATTTGGTGCGCGAACAATTGCGTACCTTTGCATCTGTGAATGTGTCATCAGGTGAATGTCTTGACGTCCACCATTTTGCCGTTCTTGTTGGGGTCGGTGCGACGACCATCAATGCTTATTTGGCAGAATGGACCATTGCAGAACGCATGGAAAAAGGCTTGCTAGATGGTTTAACCTTGTCACAAGCCATGGCCAATTTCAAAAAAGCCATCGAAGATGGGTTGCTGAAGATTATGTCAAAAATGGGCATTTCAGTGATCGCCTCATACCGCGGTGGCTATAATTTCGAAGCTTTGGGCCTATCACGGTCTTTGGTGGCAAAATATTTCCCACCAATGTCATCACGTATCAGTGGTCTTGGCTTATCAGGCATTCAGTCACGCATGCGCCAGATGCATGAAAAAGCCTTTGGCGGTGAAGCTGGCTTTTTGCCAGTTGGCGGTTTGCTCCGCTATCGTAAATCAGGCGAACGTCATGCCTTTGATGGCCAGATGATTCATGCCATGCAACATGCCTGTAATACGGGCTCTTATGATAGCTGGAAGAAATATGTCGGCATTGTGGAACGTCAAGGTCCTGTAAATTTGCGTGATCTGCTTGATTTCAAATCACAAGAAGATGAGATCCGCGTCGAAGAGGTGGAAAGCATCACAGAGATTAGAAAGCGTTTGGTATCACCAGGCATTTCTCTTGGTGCGTTAAGCCCTGAATCTCATGAAACCTTATCAATTGCGATGAACCGTATCGGTGCCAAGTCTGATTCTGGCGAAGGGGGCGAGGATCCAGAACGCTTTAACTTGCGCGAAAATGGCGATAACCCATCGTCTGCGATTAAACAGGTGGCCTCTGGCCGTTTTGGTGTCACAGCTGAATATCTGAATAATTGCCAAGAGCTTGAAATCAAAGTGGCACAGGGTGCAAAGCCTGGTGAGGGCGGCCAATTGCCTGGTATTAAGGTGAATGAAATTATCGCAAAATTGCGTCATTCAACCCCAGGTGTGACCTTGATTTCACCGCCGCCGCATCATGATATTTATTCAATCGAAGATCTGGCACAGCTGATTTATGATTTGAAACAAATTAACCCAGAGGCACGCGTTTGTGTGAAATTGGTTGCCTCAACAGGCATTGGCACCATCGCAGCAGGTGTCGCCAAAGCCAAGGCTGATACGATCTTGATCTCAGGTCATGGTGGTGGCACTGGTGCCAGCCCGCAATCCTCTATCAAACATGCAGGGATGCCATGGGAAATTGGCTTGTCTGAAGTGCATCAGGTTCTGAGCATGAACGACTTACGTGATAAGGTTGTCTTGCGCACAGATGGTGGTCTGAAAACAGGCCGCGATATTGTTGTCGCCGCGATGCTTGGCGCAGATGAATATGGCATTGGCACCTCTGCTTTGGTGGCGATGGGTTGTATTATGGTGCGTCAGTGCCATTCCAATACATGCCCTGTTGGTGTCTGTACCCAACGTGAAGATCTGCGGGCAAAGTTTGAAGGCACCCCAGATAAAGTGGTTCAGCTATTTACCCATGTGGCTGAAGAAGTGCGTGAAATTCTGGCCTCACTTGGCTTTAACTCTTTGCAAGATATCATTGGTCGCACGGATTTATTATCACAGGTCTCGCGTGGTGATGCTGCGCTTGATGATTTGGATTTGAACCCGATCTTGGTACAAGCCATCACCCAAGGCCAGCGAGGCGGCAATATCAAAGCCCCACGTGTGGAAGTGCCAGATACGCTAGATGCCCAGATTGTGAAAGATGCAGAAACCGCGCTGGAAACAGGTGGCAAGATGCAGCTGTCTTATAATATCGAAAACACACAACGTGCGATTGGCACTAGATTGTCATCTCATATTGTGCGCAGGTTCGGTATGACAGGCTTGCGTGAAAGCCAGATCAGCATTCGTCTTCGTGGACCAGCAGGCCAATCACTTGGTGCGTTTGCGGTGCAAGGCATTCGCCTTGATGTGATCGGTGATGCCAATGATTATGTGGGCAAGGGGCTTTCAGGTGGCACCATTACGGTTCGCCCATCTGTCTCGGCTGGTTTCGTTGCCGGGCAAAATACGATTATTGGTAATACGGTTCTTTATGGCGCAACATCTGGCAAATTATTGGCTGCGGGCCAAGCAGGCGAACGCCTATGTGTGCGTAATTCTGGTGCCACTGCGATTGTCGAGGGCTGTGGGTCAAATGGTTGTGAATATATGACAGGTGGCACAACTGTTATCTTGGGCGAGGTTGGCTCTAACTTTGGTGCTGGTATGACAGGCGGCATGGGCTTTGTTTATGATGAAGCAGGCAGCTTTATGGATCATGTCAATAAAGAGACCTTGCAGATTGTCCGCATCTCCACTGATTATTGGGCCAATCATTTAAAAGGGCTTGTGGAAATGCATGCCAAGGAAACAGATTCAGCCCTTGCGCAAAATCTGTTGAATAATTGGGAAAAAGCGGTTGGGCATTTCTGGCATGTGGTGCCAACTGAAGTGTTGGAAAAACTGCCTGCGCCTCTGAATTCTGAAGATGCCAAAGATGAGTTGAGGCATGTCGGCTAAGGCGCCTGCAAGATCTCAAGCTGGCAAAAATGCCTCTATCAGGCTTGCCACTGCCTCTGATGAGGTGGCAGTGGAAGCCTTGATGGCTGCTAGCTTTGGGCCAGCGCGTCACAATCGTTCTGTGCGTCATTTGCGCCTTGGTCCGCCAGAAGCCCAATTATCTTTTGTCTTTGAAAAGAACGCGGATATCATTGGCTCAATCCGCTATTGGCCGATTTTGGTAGCGGGCAAGCGCCAATTATTATTGGGACCTTTGGCAGTTTTGCCAGATTATAAAGGTCAGGGTTTTGGCCGTGACTTGGTATCGCACAGCCTGTCTGTTGCGCAAACATTAGCTTATGATTTCATCCTGATTTCAGGTGAGCCAGATTATTACCCGCGATTTGGGTTCCAGCCAGCGGCTGATTTGAATTTCCTATGGCCAGGCTTTATTGAGCCAGAACGCCTGCAGATCAAATATCTCACTGAAACGGGTGCAAGAGATACGCTTGTGCCACCTATGGCAAAGGCGATCTTGCCAATGGTGTGAGAAATTCCTAATCTGGCGTTGCCGCTTTACCGTTTTTGGCCATTCAGGCTCGTGGCATCATGATTCTTGTCGATTTGGGACGTAAAAGTTAATGCCTGTTCTCTATCATTATCCAATGGCACCATCATCACGTTTTATCAGACTTGTTCTGGGTGAATATAAATGTGATTTTGAATTGCGTGTGAA
>JBMHDH010000033.1:0-8834 GCA_049889495.1 Puniceispirillaceae bacterium (SeqCode)
AAAGCCTGATGCGCCATCTTGGCTAGCAGCAACATCATCTTGCGATAAGATGCGCAAGCTCACCGCCCATTCACATGCTTTTTTCAGACCATCATCCAGCGCTTTCATCGTTAATCCCAAATCAGATGATGTGTCATCTGACCAAATAGGACGCACCCGAAGCAAAACGCCGACAACGCCCATAATGCGTGCTTGTTTGATAAAACCTGTGGCATCATCGCCTGCCAAATATAACAGCTTGCCAATGGTTGTGGACAAATGATGCACAAGATGCGCGGCTAAAGCAGGGTTGGTTTTGGCCGCCTGATGAAGTTTGTCAAATTGCCCTCGATAAGGCGCAAGTGATTCAAAGCGCATCATCAAACCTTCAAATAATTTTTCATAAATGCTGGCATGTGGGTCATCTGCGAAATCATCACGGCTTGTGCGCAATGAGGCATCATCAAGATGATCAAGCTGGCCCAAAATCAGATGCGTGACATCCCCGCCATAAATCACAGCATCATCCAATGGCACCTCAGCGGCCTCGGCAATATCTGCCAATGTGATGGCTGACAGATCGTTTTCAGCCAATAACGCCCATGCCGCTTCTGATAATGCTTGTTTCATATTTGCCACCCTAAAAAGGCCTGTTACAGCGTTGTCTTACCCTTAAAAAATAGCTGAGATAATCCGAAAAGCAAGCGCGTCTCTTTTTAAGATTTACCCAAAGCAACAGAACGATCTGCGGCAGCTTTCATGGCCTTTTTCATCATCTCTGCCAGCGCATCATCTGCCATTAATACAGATAGCGCAGCGGCAGTTGTGCCCCCTTTTGAGGTAACATTTTCGCGCAAAATGGCGGCTGGCTCATCAGCATCAACCAATAACGCACCCGCACCATAGATGGTTTGCTCAGCTAGCGTTTCTGCCATCTCGTGCGAAAGACCAAGGCTGATACCAGCTTGCATCATCGCTTCTGCTAATAAAAACACATAGGCAGGACCAGATCCTGACAAGGCTGTGACAGCATCCATCTGATCTTCTGTATCAAGCCGCACCACTTGGCCACAAACCCCCATCAGCTGTTCTGCCATCGCCAAATCATCATCACTCGCCACATCATTGCCAATGATGGCTGTCATGCCTTTGCCAATGGCCGCAGGGGTGTTTGGCATGGTTCTGATAAGAGACGGGGTTTGCTTGGCCGCAATCAACTCAGTTAATTTTGCAAGAGATAAGCCAGCTGCGATGGAAATAAACAGACAATCATCATGATCAAGGTTATGACAATCTGCCAGCGCCTCTGCCATCATTTGCGGTTTAACAGATAACAACATCACATCTGCGCGCTTATGTGCCGATGCGATCGCATCTGACAAAGTCTTGTAACAATGCACAGCGTCATCTTGGCCAAGGTTTGATTGCGGATCAAAATAAGGGTCAATGATGATAAAATCTGTATGCGCACCTGCCTTGCCTGCCAACCAACCTGTCAGCATGGCGCTTCCCATTTTCCCACATCCAATTATGAAAAATTGCTGCTTCATCTTTGCCTCTTTATCAAGATCACTGGCCAAAATAGCCGTTAAGGCAATCTTATTAGGCTTCGCCTTGATGTGCAATCAATGTCAGCTTCGCGGCATCTGTTGGCGCAACTTCCCCAAGAGCCACTTGATATAAGACAGGATAAGCCAACTCGCATTCACCCAAGATGATATCAACAACATCTTCGATTTGTTCAGGCGTTGCCCCACCAGCCCCACGCAATGGCAAGGTATGACGCAATGACAAACGATCTTCCTTTAGATCATAGACAAAATGACCAAGCCATAATTCTTGATTCAAGGAGGATGTTAACTGAAGCAACGCGCCCTTATGTTCTTCAACAAATGGCAAATCCAAAATGCAATTCACCACCAAAGCTTCTGCTTCATCCTGCCATGTCACAGATAATTGATAATGTGACCATTCCCCAGGGATATCAGCCAAAATCGCGTTACGCGCTGATTGCCTTACAAACCAATCATGCTGTGTGACAAAGCGTGACACCAATTCAATCGGGTGTTCGCCTTGTTTATTGATTTGTCGCCGATCAGCCATCTTAACTCTTATCTCGTCTATCCCATGGATGAGGTGTTGGCGCACTGCCAATTACCCTTTGATAAAAGGAACCATTCCCACATGGAAACGTGCCCTCTTACCCTCAAGGTGACGTGATTCAAAATCAGATGCAACACAATATTTAGTAGGTCCCTGTGGATAACCATACTATAAAATGTGGTTTTCTCTTGCGATTCAGAGGATTCGCATAGCGTCTATAAGCTTATGATTTTTTGGCTGATTTTTTGGCTGTCTTGGCGCTCATGGCGCGTTGCATCTCTTCAATTTGCGATTCCAGCGTTGCGATTCGTGATGCCAACGCAGAGATTCGCGCTTCTGCGGCTTCAAAATCTTCGCGGCTCACCATACCTTTTTTTGCCATCATACGTTCGATTTGGCTTTGCAGCATGACATCAATATCACCTTTGACACCGCCAAACGCAGAGGCGGCACCGCTTGCCATCTGGGCAAGATCTGAAAATAAGGGGGGCTTTTTCGTCATGACATCACCTTTGAAAAGATCAGGGTATAAAATAGCATTGATAAAATAGGGCTTTTAATTTCGGGTCTGATGGCAAACCAAATAAGCAACATCCGTTGATATCCAGCCTATCGAATTTGGCATCACAGGACCTTATGATTTAAAATTTAGTGCCAAATGCTGATAACAGCAATGGTCGTTCCCTGTTTTTTCCCTTACAGTGAGATCATAGTAAAAAACCAACCTTGCGAATGCCCTGATGCTGTAAGGCATTGTGGCAGTGCGCTGATAAGTGAGACATAAGCCAGATGACAGATCCGCAATTGGCAACACAATGGTTTAGCTTTCCTGCCTTTGACCCTGTGGCGATTTCCATCGGGCCATTGGCCATCAGATGGTATGCCCTGTCTTATATGGTAGGCTTGCTTGGTGGCTGGCAGATCTTGCGCCAATTGGCCAAGCGTGCTGACAGCCCTTTATCTGTCTTGCAATTAGATGGGCTGTTAAATTGGGTGTTATTTGGCACCATCATTGGCGGCAGGCTTGGTTATGTTTTCTTTTATAAACCAGCAGATTATCTATCTGATCCGCTTTCAATATTCTATATATGGCAAGGCGGTATGGCCTTTCATGGCGGGTTCTTAGGCGTTGTTCTGGCTGTATTTTTATATGCTAGACGACATAAGATCCCTGTCTTGCCGCTTGGGGATTATGTCGCACTTGTTGCCCCTTTGGGTCTGTTATGCGGCAGGTTAGCCAATTTTATTAATGGGGAACTTTTTGGCCGTGTCACCAGCCATCCGATTGGAATGGTCTTTCCCAATGGCGGCCCCTTGCCACGTCATCCTTCCCAACTTTATGAAGCTGGGCTTGAAGGGCTGGTTCTTGGATGTGTGATGATCATTGCATGGCGCATTGGCCTGCCAAAACGGTATCCTGGGATTGGGATTGCGCTGTTTTTAACAGGATATGGTCTGGCGCGCTTTATCGCTGAATTCACCCGCCAGCCAGATCATTTTCTGGGTCTTTATGATGTGGCTGGCATCCTATCGATCTCGCATGGCCAGCTCTTATCTTTGCCGATGATTCTCGCAGGGCTCTGGCTTGGTGCGGCGGTGATAAAACAAAATAACGCCCCTGCCGCCGCCTCGCATGACAAAAAATAATAAAGCAAAATAATAAAGATAGAGTGCGAATTATGACTGACCTATCAGAATTACTGCATCACAAGATTTCACAAAGCGGCCCCTTATCCATATCCCGCTATTTGCAAGATTGTTTAATGCATCCTGAAGAGGGCTATTACCAGCGGCAAACGGTGTTTGGCACTGAGGGTGATTTCATCACCGCACCTGAAATCAGCCAGATTTTTGGCGAGATGTTGGCGGCATTTCAGGCACATATTCATACGTTATTTGGCAATCCCAGCGATGTGATTTGCTTTGAAGCAGGGCCAGGCAAAGGCACATTGGCCGCTGATATGGTGCGCACCTATCACGCTTTATCTCCAACCTTGGCAACCGCGCCTCTCTATCTTCTTGAAGAGGCCAGCTTGCGCCGCGCCGAACAACAACAAGCGCTTGGTAAGGTGACGCCAATTTTTATAAATGATTTATCTGACTTGCCACCAAAACCCCTATTTGGTGTGGCAAATGAATTTTTTGACGCGCTTGGAGTTGATCAAATCATTTGGCAAGCAGATCAGACCAATCATCCACATTCAGGCAAATGGCATCATCGGCTGATTGACAGTGATGGTCAGGCCTTTTCTTTTGTCATTGGCCCCGCACTTAATGAGGACGAATTGGCAGATTATGCGCCCTTACCCGATCACCCAGAAACAGGCGATATCCTTGAGGTTAGCCGCCTAAGCCAGCACATGATCGCAAAACTGGCACATCACATTGCCCATTATGGCGGTGCGTTGTTAATCATTGATTATGGCAAAACAGATCATCACGGTGACAGTTTGCAAGCGGTACGTCATCACAAACCTGTTGATATCCTAACCCATCAAGGCGACGCAGATATGACTCATTGGGTTGATTTTGCACGCCTTGCAAAAACAGCGTCTGATCATCAGGCACGCTTAATCGGCCCTGTGCCGCAAGGGCGATTTTTGCTTGAACTTGGCATTGGTGCTAGGGCCGAAGATCTGCGCCAAACAAATCATAAAAAGACAGATGATCATGCCTCTGATGCAGATCATGCCCCTGATGCAAATAATGATAGGCAATTGCTTGCCGCGATTGATCGTCTGGTCAGCCCAGCGCATATGGGTCAGGCCTTTAAAATTGCGTTGCTTGTTCCCCAAGGCGAAGGCCTGCCACCTGGCTTCTCATCACTCGACCAGAAAGGGCCATCCGCTTAACATGACTTATAACAGCCCTGCGCACCCCCCTTTCATGACAGATCCGCTATTAAATGATGCG
The DNA here is from genome assembly GCA_049889495.1 of Puniceispirillaceae bacterium (SeqCode). GTDB lineage: Bacteria > Pseudomonadota > Alphaproteobacteria > Puniceispirillales > Puniceispirillaceae > UBA685. The sequence goes on from JBMHDH010000033.1 coordinate 4,996, forward strand.
CCAATTCATCATGGATTTTTTGGTAGCCAAGGTGGCGTCTCTTCAGGCCTTTATGACAGCCTTAATTGCGGCTTTGGTTCAGATGACACCCCGTCAGATATTCAGGCCAATCGTGATAAGGTGGCGGCCGCTATGGGTCTAGCAAGAGAACAGCTTGCTGGTGTCTATCAGCATCACAGCGCAGATGTCATCACCATCACAGATCCAACACAAATCTCTGAACGCCCAAAGGCCGATGGGCTGGTCACAGCACTTGATCATGTTGGACTTGGTATTTTAACAGCCGATTGTGCGCCCTTATTATTTTGTGATCGAGATGCGCATATTATTGGGGCGTGCCATGCTGGCTGGCGCGGCGCTGCCTCTGGCATTATTCAAAATACCATTACCGCCATGACGGCGATTGGGGCCCAGCGCGATGCGATTTTATGCGTGGTAGGCCCGACCATTGCGCCAGCCTCTTATCAAGTCGGCCAGGATATGCGTGATGCGGTCTTGGCCTTTAACAAACAAGCAGATCGCTATTTCACAGCTGATCCCGCAGGTCAAAATCCCACAGGTCACAATAATAAAAAATACTTATTTGATTTACCTTCTTTTGCCGCTGATTGCGCGCGCGATGCGGGGGTGCGCAAGGTCGCGGTGACAGGTCATGATACTTATGGCGAATCGCATCGCTTTTTTTCTCATAGACGTGCAACACATCACGCCTTACCAGACACAGGGCGACAAATCTCTGTGATCACGCAATATCCTAAATCATGTAATGAAAAGAGTTAATTATGCCACATCTCGTGCTTTTCTTAGGCTTATGTTTTTTGGGCATGCTGGCGTCATGCTTTGTTATTTAAACAAACACGACCGCTTTTTGGTTAAAAAAGCTTGCCCCTTTTGACTCATATTGTTAATCACAACCCAATATATAAAGCCCATTACATAAATAATTATCGGTACGGTTTGGCCCTATGAAGATTTTATCTTGTAACTCTAATCGCCCATTGGCAGAGGCGATTGCTGGCTACCTGAACACCCCGCTTACCAAAGCTGATGTCAGACGTTTCGCTGATAATGAGATTTTCGTTGAAATTCACGAAAATGTGCGTGGCGAAGATGTGTTTGTTGTGCAATCTACATCATTCCCTGCCAATGATAACGTGATGGAATTGCTTGTGACATTGGATGCGTTGCGTCGGGGATCTGCCAGACGCATAACGGCCGTCTTGCCCTATTATGGCTATGCCAGGCAAGATCGCAAATCTGGACCAAGAACACCGATTTCTGCGAAATTACTTGCCAATTTGATTACCAAAGCTGGTGCTGACAGAGTCCTGACAATTGACCTCCATGCTGGTCAGATTCAGGGCTTTTTTGATATCCCAGCTGATAATTTATTTGCAGCACCTGTATTCCGTGATGATATTTCTGCAAAATATAAAGAAAATCTGATGATTGTCTCGCCAGATGTGGGCGGTGTGGTCAGAGCAAGATCACTTGCCAATCGTTTGAACGCTGATCTGTCAATCATTGATAAGCGTCGCCCTGAAGCTGGTGTCTCTGAAGTGATGAACATTATTGGTGATGTTTCAAATCGTCACTGCATCATGGTAGATGACATTGTCGATTCAGGTGGCACCTTGTGTAATGCGGCGCAAGCCTTGATGGATGCTGGCGCGCTGTCTGTGGATGCTTATGTAACACATGGCGTATTATCAGGGGGCGCCGTCAGCCGCGTGGTTGGCAGTCCGCTTAATTCGCTTGTGATTACAGATTCCATTCAAGCAACCGAAGCGGTGTCTGTTGCCAATAATATCCGCCAAGTTTCAATCGCCCCTCTTTTAGGAGAAGCGATCTTGCGCGTGAACCAAGAACGCTCTGTTTCAAGCCTATTTGCGTAACACAAATACACAAATCAAAACAAGCAAAGGGGCATTGGTAAGACAGGCCCCTTTTTTCTTGTCTTTTTGGCGAAAACCCGATAGATACACATCTCATCTGCGCACCCCTGGAGGCGCAGAGATGATAATCTATTAGGAGTAAAGAGATTATGTCAGATATCACAGTTATTGACGCTACTGAGCGTAATAGGGTCGGTAAGGGGTCCGCCCGTGCGGCACGCCGCGCAGGGATGGTTCCTGCCGTTATTTATGGCAACAAAGAGCCTGCTTTGGGCATTGAATTGGAAGCACGCGTCATGCGTAAAGTCATCAATGAGCCTGGTATTTTTGGCCGTTTGTTGAAAATCGCAGTTGGCGGCAAGGAAATCACAGTGTTAACACGTGACATCCAGTTCCACCCTGTATCAGATGACGCGCTTCATTTTGACTTCCTTCGCGTCAATGAAAAATCAACCATTACCGTATCTATCCCAGTTGAATTTATCAATGATGATAAATGTCCTGGTCTGCGCATTGGTGGCACATTGAATGTGGTTCGTCACGAAGTTGAATTGAACTGCCCAGCCAATGACATTCCTGAAAAGATCACAGTTGATCTAGACGGCGTGAAGGTCGGTGATTCAATCCATATCAGCGCGATTACTCTGCCAGAAGGTGTTGAGCCAACAATCACAGACAGAGACTTCACCGTTGCAACGCTTCAGTCACCAGGTGGCGGCGTCAAGAACGAAGATGAAGATGAAGCAGAAGCAGCAGAGTCTGAAGGTGAAGCAGAAGCCTAAGAGGCATCTTGACGGGCTTTCACGCGCACGTTTCACTTGATAAACGCTTTATAAGACGTGTCTGATCTATCAATTGGACACGTCTTTTTTTATAATAAGTTAGATATTTTATCATTTATAAAGCTGGCACATGGTTATCTAGCACCCAAAACCAAGGGGTTACTCATATGAAGCTGTTTGTGGGACTTGGCAATCCTGGCACAAAATACCAGCATAACAGGCACAATGTCGGCTTTATGGTGCTTGACAAGCTGGCATCTGATTATGGCTTTGATGGCTGGAAATCAAAGGCAGGGGCACAGATAGCCTCAGGCCGAATTGGCACCACCAAAATCATCGCCGCCAAGCCACAAAGCTTTATGAATAAATCAGGCCTGCCTGTCGCAGAGCTGGCGCGGTTTTACAAAATCGAACCAGACGATATCTTTGTGTTTCACGATGAAATTGACTTGGGCGAAGGCCGCCTTCGGGTCAAGCAAGGCGGTGGCCATGGCGGTCATAATGGCTTGCGCGATATTGACCGTCATATGGGCAAGGATTATTGGCGGGTACGCATTGGCGTTGGCCGCCCTGCCACCAAACAAGATGTGCATAAATGGGTGTTACAAGATTTCTCGCGTCATGATAAAGACAAATGGCTGATGGTGATGCTAGATGCGCTGTCATCTGAGGCCCCCTTATTGGCAGATGGGGATGCTGCCAGCTACATGAGCCGTGTGGCATGGCGTGCGCCTGCCCCGCAAGATGATGATCATGCGCAACAAGAACAAGACGCATAACGGAGATACATAATGGGTTTTAATTGTGGAATTGTGGGCTTGCCAAATGTGGGCAAATCAACCTTATTCAATGCGCTGACCAAAACAGCCGCCGCCGAGGCCGCCAATTATCCATTTTGCACGATTGAGCCAAATACGGGCCGTGTCTCTGTGCCAGATCCGCGCCTGACCAACCTTGCTGATTTGGCAAAATCCGCCAACATTATCCCCACCCAGCTTGAATTTGTGGATATTGCAGGCTTGGTGCGCGGTGCGGCCAAAGGCGAAGGGCTAGGCAACCAATTCTTGGCCAATATCAGAGAAGTTGACGCCATTGCCCATATGTTGCGTTGTTTCGAAGATGATGACATCACCCATGTCGAAGGCAATGTTGACCCTGTGCG
>JBMHDH010000034.1:0-11355 GCA_049889495.1 Puniceispirillaceae bacterium (SeqCode)
TTTCACAAACGAAATATCTGGATTTTTCGCCGCCACGGTATCCGTAAAGCCATAAATGCGATCAATCAAAATGCCTGAGAATAAGAAATACGGGAACACAATCACGCGGCGATAGCCAAGGCGCGCCACATGATCAAGACATGGTTCAACCAATGGGAAAGTCACACCAGAATAGCCAACTTCACACCAGCCAAAGCCCATTCCCTCCCACAACATGCGGGCAATTTTTGACACATTGGAATTGGCATCAGGATCAGATGCACCGCGTCCGATCACAACCAGACATGTTTCTGCTAGCGGCACCTCACCTTGTTCAGCATTGGCGGCATCTACCGCTTCTTGAATGCGCGCACCAGCGGCTTCGATCATATTCAAATCAACAGCCAATTCACGGCCATATTGAATGGTGATGCCTGTTTCTTCGGCATAAGCGTTCAACACAGATGGGATATCATTTTTGGCATGACCAGCGGCAAATAACATGCCTGGCACAGCTAATACATGATTGACGCCTTGTTCACGCAATTTATCCAGACCATTGCGAATCACAGGATTGGCAAATTCAAGATAACCATATTCCACTGGCCAATCACCAAACATGCCAGCCAGCTTTTGCGACGCCGCGGCAAACTCTGTCACAGCCGATTGCGAACGTGAACCGTGACCGCAAATCATCACACCATATTTTTTATCTTCAGCCATTTTATCTCTCTTACCTTTTAAAAGGTTTGTTGAACATTCATCACTCTCTGGTACGAGCCAACCAACAGAGGAGTTTTCAAAAACAAAACGTGCCGTAAAGAAGTAAGAGAATCATCATGCATCATGCCAATAGCAGCCTTTGCAAAGATGACACATATCATCACCAAAAGCGGCAAACAGCTTGGCTTGCAATGCCGGAGCTCAGTTTTTTCAAGCCCTGAAGTAGGTCGCTGGCACTGAGTTAATTCTCACCTTCTTTGAAGGCTCCGTAATCAATGATGCTATACTAGCTTTGAAAGCATTGCGCAATGACTTAGAATGCGACACGCATTGTCACAAATTGGCGCACCAACAATAAATAAGGATACCCCCTGCCATGGCAGATCTCTTTTTTTCAATACCATTGTTTACGGTGATTGCCATGCCTTTTGCCATTATCGCTTTTGCCATAATGCTCGATGCGATCGCAGGGGAGCCCGATTTTTTATGGTCGCGATTGCCTCATCCTGTGGTGGTATTTGGCAAAGCCATCAGCTTTTTGGAAAAACGCCTGAATCAGCGTCATTTCTCTGGCAGGCAACGCCGCTTTTTTGGCACCATCAGCCTGATCCTCTGGGTTGGGATTGCCCTTATCATAGGCTTTGCCATTGAAGCTGCACTGTCAGTCTTGCCAGAGATTGCAGCCTTTATCGTCGAAATTATTGTGGTGACAATTTTATTGGCAGGCCGATCTTTGATTGATCACATTAAGGCTGTGGCTGCCCCGTTATCATCTGGTGACATCACTGGTGCGCGGTTTGCTGTATCTATGATTGTGGGGCGTGACACAAGCAAGATGGATGACAGCGATATTGCCAGAGCGGCAATTGAAACAGGTGCAGAAAATCTTTCAGATGGCGTCTTTGCGCCTGCCATATGGTATCTTATTGGCGGCCTGCCTTTGATGCTTGCTTATAAAATGGTCAATACCGCTGATTCGATGGTGGGGTATAAATCGGCACGCTATTATGCCTTTGGTTGGGCATCTGCTGTGTTTGATGATGTGGTAAATTATTTTCCAGCACGGCTGACAGGCTGGCTGATTATCGCAGTTGGAAAAAACCCAAAACAGGCCTTGTCAGTCATGCGCGCTGATGCGGATCATCATGCCTCGCCAAATGCAGGCTATCCAGAAGCGGCAATGGCAGGCAGCCTTGGCATTCGCCTTGGCGGTACGCGTGCCTATCGCAACAGAACGCTTGATTTGCCAGCGATGATGCCTGCTGGCAGAGATGCGCTGTCTGCTGCTGATATTTTGGCATCTATTAAGATTTTATGGTTTGCCTTAGCCGCTTCAGCCATCCTCTGCCTTTTGATCGCCTTTACACTTTCGGCATAACACCTGGTCTATGAAAGCTTGATTTGCGCCAATTCTGCAAGCTTTGCAAGATCAAGATGTGCTTCCATATGATCAGCCAACCGATCTAATTCGGCTTCGATCAAAGGTTCAAAAGAGATCTTGGCTGACGCGCCGCCAAGCTGTGATAACACGGCCCCGCGATAACTGTCAGAGGCAAAGAGCCCATGCATATAACAACCGCGAACGCGCCCCGTTATATCACTTGCGCCATCAGCTATGATTCTGCCATCTAGCCCATCTAGATGGACCATCGGCCTTTTACAATCAGCGCCAGATGTTCGCCCCATATGGATTTCATACCCTGCGACAGGCAAGCCTTCAGGCACAGATTGCCCTTTTGAATCTGTCACGATCTTTCGTGTCTCAAGAACGGTCTCAATATCCAACAAGCCAAGCCCATCAGCAGACCCTGCTTTGCCTTCAATCCCATCTGGATCATGCAGTTTTTTGCCCAACATTTGATACCCGCCACAAAGGCCAATCACATGGCCCCCACGTCTGATATGGGCGCGGATATCACCATCCCAGCCTTGTTCTTTTAAATAGGTCAGATCAGAAATGGTCGCCTTCGAGCCTGGCAGTAAGATCAGATCGGCATCACCAGGCATTGCTTCACCAGCCTTAATCAAGCTCAGCTTGACCTGCGGTTCAGCCGCCAGCGGGTCAAGATCATCAAAATTGGCAATACGGCGTAACACAGGCACAGCGATATGAATTTTTTTATTCACCCCATCACGCGCTTTATTTGTTAAATCCAAAATATCTTCAGCAGGCAGATTCGATACCCCGTCAAACCAAGGCAGGATACCAATCCCAGCCCATCCTGTTGCCTCTTCAATAATGGTCATGCCATCATAAAATAAGGTGGTATCGCCTCTAAATTTATTGATTAAAAACCCTTCAATGTGACGGCTATCTTCATCTGATAACACCACATCTGTGCCAACCAGCGATGCGATCACCCCGCCTCTGTCAATATCACCCACCATAATCACAGGCACATTTGCTGCCACCGCAAAGCCCATATTGGCAATATCACCAGCGCGCAAATTCACCTCTGCAGGGCTGCCAGCCCCCTCGATAATCACCAAATCATGCGCGGCACATAATCTGTCAAAGCTTTCCAGAACAGGTGGCAATAATTTGGCTTTTTGTTTGCCATAATCACGGGCACGCATAGACCCAAAGCGTTTGCCTTGAACAATAATTTGCGACCCTGTATCTGTTTCTGGTTTTAACAAAACAGGGTTCATATCAACCGCAGGGTCAAGATAGCAAGCACGCGCTTGCAAGGCTTGCGCGCGGCCAATTTCCCCGCCTTCTTTGGTGACTGCCGCGTTATTTGACATATTTTGCGGCTTAAAAGGTGCGACCTTAATCCCGCGGCGTGCAAAAGCACGGCATAGGCCAGCCACCAAGATTGACTTGCCCACATTTGAGCCTGCCCCTTGAAGCATTATGGTACCAGCGCGGCGCGATGCCATCCCATCATCTCCTGTTATTTGCACAATGAAAAAGGGGTAATTCTGTTATATTTGGCTTAAAATTCAACGCCAATTTGGGCCTTGATGCCAGAGCGGAAGGGATGCTTTACCAATGTCATTTCTGTCACCAGATCAGCGATTTCGATCAAATCATCAGACGCATTGCGCCCTGTTAAGACCACATGTGTCATCTCTGGTTTTTCATTTGTCAGAAAATCCACAACCTCGGCAACATCAATATAGCCATAGCGAAGTGCGATATTAATCTCATCTAACAGCACCATATGATGGCTATCATCTCTGATCAGCTCTTTGGCTTGTTCCCATGCTTTGCCAGCCATTTCAATATCGCGGTCACGATCTTGTGTTTCCCATGTAAAGCCTTCACCCATCGTATGGAATGAGCAAATATCCTCATAATGACGCAAGATTAAATCACGCTCGCCCGTTGACATCCCGCCTTTGATAAATTGTACCACCGCTGATTTCAGATCATGGGCAATACAGCGGAAAATCATGCCAAAGGCAGCAGATGATTTGCCCTTGCCTTTGCCTGTATGAATAACAATAAGCCCTTTTTCATCTGTCTTAGTTGACATGATTTTATCTCTGGCCTGTTTTTTCTTTGCCATTTTTTCATTATGGCGATGGGAATCATTTGTCATTTTTGGCCTATCCTTTTTTAGATACATCCTGTTAATGGGATCATTATTATAGGGTTAATGTCAGCTTAAATCTTCTAGCGCCATATGAACAGCGTTTCGTCTTGGCACCCACAGCCCACGATCAATCGCCTCTTGAAAACGGCGCAGCATATCCTGATAGGCATCTTCATTTTTGTCTTTCAAGAAATCACGCACCGCCTCATCTTCGATATAGGCTTCAAACAACGCATTGAAATGCGCCTCTCTGACTTGGCCAGTGGTCGCTGAGAACGCAAAAAGATAATCAAGCGTCGCCGCCATTTCAAAGGCACCCTTATAGCCATGACGCATTACAGATGAGATCCATTTCGGATTGCTGGCACGCCCCCTGACCACGCGGGCAATCTCTTCATCAAGCCGCCTTGTTACAGGGGCTTCTGCTAGGGAATGATCATTGAAAAACACGGGCACATCTTGGCCTTTTAATTGGGCCACTGACGCTGAAAGGCCGCCAATAAATTGGTAATAATCATCTGAATCAAGAATGTCATGTTCGCGGTTATCTTGATTATGCAAGATCGCATCAGATTGCCGCAAACGCGCTTTGAAATCATCAGAGGCAACAACGCCATCTGCGCCTTGCCCATAACCATAAGAGGACCAAGCCAAATAGCTTTCAGCGAAATCGCCTCTTTCTTGCCAGATACCTTCATCAATCAAAGCCTGCAGGCCTGCTCCATAGGCCCCAGGTTTTGAAGAAAAGACACGCAAAGATGCCATCCGCATCGCCTCACCATCTGCCATGCCACTTTGTTTCAAATCATAAAGACGCTCTTTGACATGGGCGGCAATCGGATTTTGATCTGCTGGCTCTTCTAGATTGGCAAGCGCGATTGCCGCCTTATCAATTAAGGCCATTTGTTGGGGAAACGCATCTCTGAAAAAGCCAGAACAACGCAACGTCACATCAACCCGCGGGCGTCCCAATTCAGACAAAGGGATCACATCAAATCCTGTTACACGCCTGCTATAGCTGTCCCATTTTGGTTGAACCCCCATCAAGGCCAACATTTGCGCAATATCATCGCCGCCTGTGCGCATATTGGCAGTGCCCCATGCCGATAAGGTCATCGCCTTTGGCCATTCGCCTTCTTCCATCACATAGCGTTGCAATAATTGCTCGGCCGATGCCTTGCCCACACGCCATGCGGTCGGCGTTGGCAAAGCACGCGAATCAAGCGAGAAGAAATTACGACCTGTTGGCAAGATTTCTGGTCGGCCTCTTGTGGGTGCACCAGAGGGGCCAGGGGCAATAAATTGGCCCTTTAAACTGCGCAATAATGCGTCTGCTTCAGAGGTGGCGCAAGCTGATAAAGCCTGTTGGATCAGTGGCAAATCCGTATCGATGATCAGCTGGCTAGCAGGGCCAGGCGGTGTTGTTTTTTTGGCAATCACATCATCTGCCAATAAAGATAATCGTTCTGCGGTATCGCCATTATGACGCCAAGGCGCATCAGATATCTTGACCAAATTTTCAGGGCGCGGCCCGTTATAATTAAGCGCTCTTTCAGCTGTTAAAGGGTCAAAATCGCCTAAGCCTAAATCATCTGACAAAGCACGTATCAAAGAGGCTTGCCCGCCATTGCCTTCGCCTCTAGGCGTGCGCAAAATTGCCGCCATCAAACCATTAAGCGAGGCTTCATCAGCTTGTCTTGCAAAAATATGAAGCCCGTCTCTGATTTGCAATTCTTTGATGTCACATAAAAAATTATCAAGCTTCATCAGCTTTTCTGGATCACTGTCATCATCCGTGATGCCGCAATCTTCTAGCAAGCCTGCGCTTTGTGCTGTGGTTAAAATCTCTTCCATCAGCGCGTTGCTTCTTGTGCCATCCATGCCAGCAGCTTCGAAATATTCATCCATCAAAGCTTCCATCTGACCTGTCACACCATGGCTGTCTGCCAGCATCATAGGCGGCGTTAAATGATCAAGGATCACAGCCGAGCTTCGTCTTTTGGCTTGTGCCCCTTCACCAGGGTCATTGACAATAAAGGGGTAAATATGTGGCACAGCACCCATCACCGCTTCAGGATAGCAGGCAGAAGACAGTGCCAAGGCCTTGCCAGGTAGCCATTCCAAATTGCCATGTTTGCCGAAATGCACCATCGCATGAACACCAGCGATATCGCGCAAATAAATATAAAAGGCCAAATAATAATGTGGCGGCACCAAATCTGGATCATGATAGCTGGCTTTGGGGTCAATCTGATACCCTCTGGCTGGCTGGATACCGACAAAGATATGATCAAATGCCAATAAGCCTAGATGAAACTTTTCCCCATCACATTGCGGGTCATCTTCTGGTGCGCCCCAACGATCTAAGATGGCTGTTTTAACGCTGTTATCCAGCTGATCAAAGGCGGTTTGATAGCGTGCTATATCAAGCGTGATTGCGGTAATTTTGCCACGCCAGCCTTGGTTAGTTGGCCCTTGTTTCAAGGCGGTGATCAAATCATCAGATGATTTTGGCAATGCGCCTGTCTGATAACCTGCCTCTTGCAAATCATGCAAAGCTTCAAACACAGATTGCGGCGTATCAAGCCCAACCCCATTGGCAATACGCCCATCGCGATTGGGATAATTGGCCAAAATCACAGCGATTTTTTTATCGGCATTTGACAGATTGCGCAAATTTGCCCAACCCGCAATCAGCCGCACCACATAAGCCATGCGATCTGGCAAGGCTTGTTGGCGTACATGATAAGCAAAGGTATCTGGATCACGTTCTGATTCTGATTTCACACCAACCGCTCTGGTCAAGATACGGCCATCTAATTCTGTTAATGCCACATTCATGGCCAAATCACGCGCTGATAGACCTGCCAGTGAGTCTTGCCATTCTGATAAGCGCATTGAGGCTGATACAAGCTGGAAAACAGGTGCATCCACCACCCCAAATGGCCCTTGTGAGACATGATGAACAGGTCCAATAGATGCCGCATTGGGATCAGAAACCGCAAAGGATGTTAAATTGGCAATCGCCGCCACATCACCGTCCCGCAACAAATTTGCCAGAATATCAGCCGCCGCCTGATCTTTTAAAGAGCTGACATAAATCGGTAATGGGTTTAGCCCTTGTGCTTGTAATTCAGCAATCAGCGCGTCAATCACATCAAGATCACCAGCGGCCATCAGTGCCCGATAAAATACAATCGAAACAACTGGCGCCTGTTTTTGATAACGACTTGTGATAGAGGCCAAATCAGCTTGCGGTTGGCCTGGCCAATAAAGACCTGCTGGCAAAAAAGCAGATGGCAATGGGGCGATATCTGTTTGTTGCAAAAGATCATTTAAATACAGATAAAACCCAGCCGCATTATGCGAACCGCCAGCTGTTAAATAACCATTAGCGCGCGCTAATATGGCTTCATTCACTGATGATAATTCGGTTAATTCAGGATCTGGCTTGCCATCACCTGAGATTGCAAGAAAGGGAATATTTTGGGCTGTTGCAACTGCCACAAGCTGTTCAATACCATAAGGCCAATAGCCTTTGCCTCCTAAAAGACGCACCACAATCATCTTGGCACGAGGCAGGGTTTTTTGAACAAATAAATCAACCGCATAAGGGTGGCTTAACGCCATATAATTGGCGAGCCGCACGCTATGGCCTGTTTGCGCACTAAAGGCTTTGGCGGCATTGCTTAATAACAGCAAATCGGTATCAGCAGATGATAAAATGATGATATCGCCTGACGGAATAGCCAGATCTACCACCTCATTATCTGCAAGATAACTGCCTGCTGTTTCAAGTGATACAAGATGCATAGCCGATGCCTTTTTACCTCTTTTCAAACATGAAATGCCCCATCCCAAAATCCATCATGGGGTGGGGATAGGCACGCTGAACGCACCCAGCCCAGAAAAACCAGACCAGAAATAGCTAGCCCAGAAATAGCTAGCCAACAATCAGTTCTGCAATCTCTGCCTCAATCGCCTTTTGATCAAGACCTTTCAGGCCAATGACCACAAGCGCACCTGTGCGAGAGACGCTCTGATTGGCATAATACCCATCCACACGCGAACCAACCGCCTGCACAATATAAGGCAAAGCTTTGCCAGTGACTGTTAAAGCACCTTTGGCGCGCAGGATTTGATATGTGGCTGCTAGCTTTGATAGCTGGGCCTCAAATTGCTTTGGCTGGGCAATGTCAGGCACAGATACAATAAAGCTTTCAAATTCATCATGCCCATGATCGTGATCATGGTGATGGTCGTGGTCATCATCATGGTGATGATGATGGTGGTGCGAATGGCTGGCGCGTTCTCTGTCTTCCTCATCCATATTCAGCCCCAAAATGGCAGAGACTGGCACATTATCTTGCGAAATAGTGACAATCGCTGTGGGATGATCAAGCTCTTTTGCCAGCTTATCTTTGACGGTTGTGATATCAGCTGGCGAACATAAGTCAGACTTTGAGATCAGAATCAAATTGGCAGCCCCAATCTGATCTTCAAATAATTCTTCAATCGGGCTTTCATGATCAAGCTCTTCATCAGCGGCGCGTTGCGCTTCTAAGGCTGCTTCATCTTCCACCACATAGCCTTGCGCCAAGGCGGGGCCATCAACCAAAGTCACCACCCCATCTAGGCGGCATCTTGCCTTGATATCTGGCCAGTTAAAGGCCTGTACCAAAGGTTGTGGCAACGCCAAACCAGATGTCTCAATTATGATATGATCAGGCGGCGGTGTCTGCGATAACAAAGCCTGCATTGACGGCAGAAAATCATCTGCAACGGTGCAACAAATACATCCATTTGCTAGCTCAATAATATCTTCGCTTCGACAAGAATCAGAACCGCAATCATCAAGCATTAACCCATCAATACCAATATCGCCAAATTCATTGACGATCAAAGCCAGTCTTTTGCCATTGGCTTGTTCAATGATGCGTCTGATTAATGTGGTCTTTCCTGCCCCGAGGAAGCCTGTGATAACTGTCGCTGAAACAAGTTGATTTTGCATGGGTATTTCCCACCTTTTTCTCATGAAACTATAATTGTTCGAAACATCTTATGAAGGTGACATAAAAGCGGGCAAGGCCCCTTTCCAACCCGCGTCATCTTATACGCTATTTTTGCCAGTTTGTAACGATCTGCTGAAAGGCTGTTAGATCATAGGCCTCTGGCAATAAGCCAAGGCGCATCATCTGATCATCTGCTGAAAAAATTCGGGTCCAATAACCCTGTTTTGCCAAATAATGGTGAAATTGCGCGATAGCTGGATGACGAATGGTCACGAAAAGGGGCAATTCAGCAACAATCTCAAAACCAGCTTGTGCGAGACAGTCAGCGAGCTGGCGTGCGTGATTTGATAAAAATTGGCGATGCGCATCCTGCCATGCAAGATCTGATAGAGCGGCAATGGCCACATCCAAGGCAGGCGTCGCCACAGGCCAAGGGCCAATCTCATCAGCTAATTTGGCAATCATCTCATCATGACCTATCGCAAAGCCAACACGCAAACCAGCCAAACCATAAAATTTGCCAACAGAGCGTAAAATAATCAAATTCGGATGGCCTGCCAACGCCATATGGCTGACCTCTGGCATAGCATCTGCAAAGGCTTCATCAATGACAAGCAACCCCTTATTTGCTTCTGCCCGTGCCAATAATTGTTTCACATCATCCCCATCATATAAGGTGCCATCAGGGTTATTTGGCTGGCCAATAATCATCACAGTGGCAGCATCAGGACATTGCGCCTCAGACGTCACCTTATGACCTGCTTTTTCCCAACGATAGCCATGTTCATTATAGCTTGGCACGGGAACCCATATATGGGCAGGGGCCATACATCTTGGCAAGGCGGATAACAGCATTTGCGAACCAGCCCCCAAAGTCAGCGCGGCTTGATCTGGCACCTGATAGGCATGACGCGCCGCCTTCAGCGCTTGTTGTTCCAATCTAGCAAGCGGCAAGGCTTGATAATGGGTGCTATTTTTCAATGCAATATCATAGCTCTTCGGCGAAATACCAGTTGATAAATCACACATCTGTGACAAGGCAAAACCAAATCGCTTTGCCGCCTCGTCAAGATTGCCGCCATGTTCCGCCATATCTGCCTCTTAAATCCTTTTAAAAAAAGGGTGGTTTGCGTTATGCTCTTGCACTTAATGATGGCTCTTGTCAGATGAGGGAAGAGACCTATCATGTCTTGTATGAAATAATTAAACGACTTGCAATCTCCAGCCGATCAAGAGCTGCGTTTCACAAAATAGAGTAAAGATCATGAGCGATAAGCATATTTTCATTTTCGGTCTTGGCTATGTTGGCCTGCATCTTGCAAACGCACTTCATCAAGAAGGCTGGCAGATTTCTGGCACGACCAGAACCCCTGAAAAATTAGCACAATATGCAGAAAAAGGCTGGCAGATCCTGCCATTTGAAGATGGGGTGCCTGTGCTACATCTTGCGGATCATCTGGCATCATGCACCCATGTGATCACAACCATATCTGCGCTTGTGGGTCATGACCCTGTGATGGCAAGCCATGGGGATGATTTGCGTGCTTTTAACGGCTGGACAGGTTATGTGTCTGCGACCTCTATCTATCCTGATCAAGAAGACGGGTTTGTCGATGAAGACACCGTACCAGCGCCAGCGACCAAAAGAGGCCATGACCGTTTGGCCGCAGAACAATTATGGCAATCAGCCCTAGATGCTGAAATTTTCCGCGTCGCTGGTATTTATGGCCCTGAGCGAAGCCCCTTCGCCGCCTTGGCAGAAGGGCGCGCCAAAATCATCGAAAAAGAGGGGCATTTTTTCAATCGCATCCACCAAAGTGATATCACAGCCATCATCATGGCGGCGATTGCAAAGCCGCGCAAAGGGCGCATCATCAACTTATGTGATCATGAACCCGCCCCGCAAGGTGACGTCATTCGTTTTGCCGCCAATCTGATGGGGGTTGATGCGCCAACACCTGTTGCCTTTGAAGATGCCAATCTCAGCCCGATGGCGCGGACATTTTATGTCTCACGCCGCAGGCTTGCTTCCAAAGTGGTTGGCACAGAGCTGGATGTTAGCCTTCGCTATCCCACCTATCGCGAGGGGTTGAAAGCGA